>CBDUII010000061.1:0-10000 GCA_965367285.1 uncultured bacterium | reverse complement strand
TCTACTCTAATTAACCACAGGGCAGGTGTCTCATCTATATTGACACAGAGGGGAAAATGGGTAAGCCGGAAATCGAACGTTTTTTGAGTCATCTTGCCATGAATCGTAATGTTGCAGTATCCACCCAGAATCAGGCATTCAATGCGGTCATATTCCTATACCGTGATGTATTGCACATGCCGATTGCTGATAGGCTGGAACCAATAAGATCCAGAAAACCTAAGAGACTACCCACTGTTTTGAGCCGGGAAGAGGTTGACCAATTAATAAAGGCTATGGAAGGGACTTATCAACTTATGGCAAAGATTCTTTACGGCTGTGGACTGCGTCTGCTGGAAGTAGTGCGTTTGCGTGTTCAGTACCTCGATTTTCCTAACAGACAACTTATGGTTCATGACGGAAAAGGAAACAAGGATCGTTCAACTCTCCTGCCGGAGCTAATACATGCTCAATTGAAGACACAATTGGCGCGGGTAAAGGACCTCCACTAGTAGGATATTAAGAAGGGTTATGGGCGTGTTTATCTGCCTGAGGCTCTGGCAAGGAAATACACGGGGGCTGCTATAGCCTGAAACCGGCAGTATGTATTTCCTTCGAGAAACCTTTCAAAAGACCCGCGCACCGGCATAAAACGCAGACACCATGCCCATAAAACAGGGCTTGAAAAAGCGGTCAAAGCAGCATACAGGCGCACTGATATTTCAAAGAGGGTGACGCCGCATACTCTTCGGCATTCATTCGCCACCCATTTGCGGGAATCAGGGGTTAATATACGAGTAGTGCAGGAATTACTTGGCCACAAAGACGTCTCAACCACTGAAATCTATACCCGTGTAATGAATAAGGACATACGTGGAATAAAAAGTCCATTACTCGGGTTAGAGGGTATTTAACTAAAACTAACAGGTAGATTTCTAAAAAACAAAATGAAGTTATTTTTGAATAGAGAGCCGAGTTAAAATTTATAACCGGGTGAAAAGCCCGGCGGATTTATAATTTTCTTGCAGTCCTGTTGTTAAATATCCTCCTTGAGATAAGGATAGTCTTCTCCCGGTTTGAAATATTCATCTTCCCTCCAATCAGCAGGTACGTCTATTATCTCCGTCATTACGATCATAACTCATTGATTGTCTAAGAAAACTCATCAACTTTATCTCCCTGTTGAAATACAACAGATGCTTAAAGGCGCCGGCCGGGTCAGAATCCGGTTGTTGTAAAAATAAGCGTTCATGACTATAGCGCAACAGAGCCGCAACCTGAAGTGATTTGCCACAAAGTCACTAAGGCACAAAAAAAGACTTAAATTCTTAGACGGGATTTACTGGATTTTATTAGGTGCTGTTTGGTTTTTGCCTTTTACAGCACCTTATGCAAGGCTAAATATCCGGTCCATCCTGTTAATCTTGTCTAAAAAAGGTTTTTGTTTTTCTTATATGAATCAATCTATCCAAGAGAAAAGATTGATCAAAACCGAGTGGGTGTTTTTGCCGAGAATATGAGGGATGGTTTCCATTTTGATCCGATCGAGATTCAAAGCCATCCTCAAAGAAAAGGGAAATATCGTATACTGGATGGTGTGCAAAAAACTAATCTATCCTGTAATCCAGTCAAAAAAATTCTTGCGGTATTAAGAAATTAAGTAGACGCGGTAAACAATAAGAATTATCATAAAATAAGCTTATATTTATGTAAACATTTTTTATTGGATGGCAATTGCCATCACAGCGCGGCCTTCGGCCGCAACCAAAAAACAGATTGACAGGCATCTCATTTTCTACATCTCCGGCAATTACAGTCGAACATTTTGATAAGATTATTGCCGGCAAGTAATTTTTATTTCGATTATCCATTATGGGGAAAACGAATGGTTTTGTTTGAACCAAGCCTGCAGGTTCGAGTTTAAGTGAGGAGTTCTCCCTTTAATCGGACTCTTCTTTTTTTAAGGAAGC
Organism: uncultured bacterium; assembly: GCA_965367285.1. Classification (GTDB taxonomy): domain Bacteria; phylum Nitrospinota; class Nitrospinia; order CAJXCL01; family CAJXCL01; genus CAJXCL01. The sequence goes on along the minus strand of CBDUII010000061.1, from coordinate 8,051 downwards.
TGATGGCATGGAAGAGTTGATTATTGCTCAGCAAGACCTTAATGGCTTCATTGCTGAGTTAATGAATAATTTTATAGTAGTGGGGCCTGTCCGAAAAGAGAACCGTTTTTCATTTGATACCTTAGAATCTACTGCTGATATGGTTGTAGATTATGACACATCCGTTCTTCCCCCCTCAAAATGGATATTTACCGACAATGAACCCCTTCTTGATTATGACATGAGAGATATGACAAAGACAAAGGATGTTATTAACAGCAGGAAGCAAATTCTTGCTTTTGTTCATCCCTGTGATATTAATGGAATCAATATTATGGATGAAATCCTTGGGGAAGATCCGGTGGACTTCAACTATTTAAAAAGGAGGAGGGATACTATCATTATTGGATATGAATGTCTCAAGCCTTGCAAAGACAATACCCTCTGTTTTGACAAGGGCTTCCAGAATGCTGAGAAGGGATGGGATCTGTTTTTTACAAATATTGGAAAGGGTTTCTATGTTCAGGCTGCTACTGAGGAAGGCAAGGAAGTTATATCGAAAAGCAACTTTTTTCAATGGGCGTCATACAGGGAGAAAGAATCTCTCCATAAAGTAAGGGAAGAGGGAGAAAAGAGGTTCAAGAAGGCAGTACAGGGGAATATCAATATGCTGTCTCATCTATTAAAGGAAAGCTATGATGACATGATCTGGGATGTGGAAGGGAAAAAGTGCCTCTCCTGTGGGGCGTGTAATATCGTTTGCCCAACATGTTATTGCTTTGATGTAACAGATGAATTAAATATGGATATGAAAACAGGACGCCGTTACAGGAAGTGGGATAGCTGCCAGCTCACGGATTTCTGTAAAGTTGCATCCGGTGAGAACTTCAGAGAGAGTGTCGCGGCAAGGGTTCGACACAGGCTCTTTAAAAAGGAGGTATACCTTAAGAAAAGGTTCGGAAGATCAGGATGTGTAGGCTGCGGCAGGTGCATCTACGCCTGCATCGCGAATATAAGTATTATTGATATTTACAACCAGATAATGGCTAAATAAGTGCATACTCACAGCCCGGCTTCGCCGTAACCAATATCAATAAACCAGACACATAGAAAAAAAATTCTTTGTGCCTTTGTGTGGTAAGTTCAAACTGATTTCAGAGAAAGACGTTTTTCCTCCGGTCTGTCATGCCTGAGTGCTTTTATCAGGCATCCAGAAGACTGATATCAACCGGTTTTTCCTGGATTCCAGCTAAAAGCATGCTGGAATGACAGCTTTCTGAAATCAGTTTGAACATACTTCATTTCAAAAAAAAGTAACAAAAATAATGACGCATTTTCTGCCAAAGATTGCGACTGTCAAACAAATCAAAAGATTAACAGATAAAGAGCGTATCTTCACACTATCTCTTGTAAATGGAGACAGTCTGAACCACAGGCCGTGCCAGTTTGTTATGGTTTCTTTTCCAGGAATAGGCGAGGCTCCTATATCGATATCGTCTTCCCCTCTCGATCAAGGAAATTCCTTTGACCTCTGTATCCGCTCTGTTGGAAATCTGACTAAAAGGATGCACAAATTATCTAAGAATGATAAAGTCGGGATCAGGGGGCCTTACGGCAACGGGTTTCCTCTGGAAAAGATCACAGGGAAAGATGTTGTTTTTGTGGCAGGGGGTCTTGGAATAGCGCCCCTTCGTTCATTGATCCAATATGTGATTAACAAAAGGAAAGACTACGGCCGGGTTATCATTCTCTATGGGGCTAAGACACCGCAAGATATCCTTTTCAAAGAGGAAATCACTACATGGGAAGAAGACGATTCAGTGGAAATGCATGTCACCGTGGATGTGGCAGACTCTTCCTGGCGTAATCACGTTGGGGTAATTACCAATCTATTTAAACTCATCAAAATAGATCCTTTTAATACTGTAGCCGCTATTATCGGCCCACCTATAATGTATCGTTTTGTTATCATGGAATTCCTGGCAAAGGGAATCTTTGAAAGCAATATTTTCTTATCCCTGGAGCGGAGAATGCGATGCGGTCTCGGTAAGTGCGGCCACTGCCAGATGAATGGTGTTTTTGTTTGTCAGGAGGGCCCTGTATTTTCTTATAAAGACGCTAAAAAGCTAAAGGAAGCTATTTAAATACAGAGGACAGAAGGCAGAGGACAGAGAACGGTGAACATCGAACATAGAATGGAAAACATAGAACTTTGCAAATATTATTAATTAATAGTACCTGAATTTCAAAATTCCACGCCAAAAGGGCAAAATAAGTTGAAATTAAAGTGATTATTACTAATTTAATTTATCTTAATAGTTTTTTTGTTTTGTTTCGTTTTTTGAAACAAAACATTATCTAAAATAGCGAGCCTCCGGCTCGTTATTTTATTAGATATGCCAAAACCTAAAATCGGTATATTCAGTTTTACCAGTTGTGAGGGATGCCAACTCCAAATTCTCAGCCTGGAAGAGGAGTTTATTGACCTGTTGCAGCATATAGAAATTGTGAACTTCAGGGAAGCTATGACAGAAAAAGGGGATAACTATCAGATTGCCTTCGTGGAGGGATCCATAACCAGAACATCAGAAATTAATGAATTAAAAACTATCAGAAAAAATGCGGAAATTCTGATTGCTCTGGGAGCCTGTGCTGCTATAGGAGGGATTAACGCGATGAAAAACCTTCATCCGCGGAGAGAATGGCTGCATACTGTTTATGGGAGGGATGATCTCTTTTCCGATACAATTCCCACAAAGAGAATAAAAGATGTTACGGGTGTAGATTTTGTTATCCCAGGATGTCCGATTGATAAAAAAGAATTTCTAAGGTTCGTAAAATCCATATTGATTGGGATAGAGCCGAGGCTTCCCAATTATCCGGTCTGTGTAGAGTGTAGATCAAAGGGGAATGTCTGTCTGTTCGATAAGGAAAATGGACAGGTCGATGGGTGTCTGGGGTCTGTAACACGCGCCGGATGCAACGCTATATGTCCTACATTCGGGGAAGGATGCGCGGGATGTAGAGGATTTGTTGAACAACCGAATGTCTATTCCCTGAAAGTAATATTAAAAGATAACGGTCTTTCTGAAAAAGATATCCAAAGGAGATTCACTATATTTAATACACTGGAGATAAGTTGACAGATAACAGAAGACAGAAAACAGAGGACAGAACATCGAACATTGAACTTTGAACGGTGAACTCTGAACGCATAACATTGAACGGAGAATCAAGGCATGACTCATGATATTCGTGTGAACCATGTTACCAGGATAGAAGGGCATGGAAATATCGTTTTGAATACAAGGAACGGTAAGATCGAAGAACTCAAGCTGGAGATCGTTGAGTCTCCCAGGTTTTTTGAAATGATGCTGAAAGACCGGAAGTATGATGAAGCCCCACACATTACTTCAAGAATATGCGGTATCTGCGCGGTGGGTCATACAACCGCGTCTCTCAAGGCGGTTGAAGCCGCCTTTGATATAGTTCCTTCGGACCAGACAATATTGTTAAGAAAGATCGTTCTCAACGCGGAAATCATTCAAAGCCATGTGCTTCATTATTATTTTTTGGTGGCGCCAGATTTTTTTGGTGTTGGTTCTGTTATTCCTCTGGCCGCGTCCCACCCCGATCTTGTCAAGAGAGCGCTGAGGATGAAAAAGACGGCCAATGACATCTGTGAGATTCTGGTAGGCAGGCATGTCCATCCTATTGCTATGGTAGTTAATGGTTTTACAAAACTGCCTTCAATGAAGGAATTGGATAAGGTGCGGCATTTGTTAGAGGAAACTATCCCGGATGTGGAGGAAACGACCAGGCTCTTTCAATCTTTAATAATGCCGGACTTTAAAAGAAAAACCGAATACTTTTCTCTTTCCGGGGACGACGAATATGCTTTATACGATGGTAGATTGATCTCCACAGAGGGTAAATCCCTGGAAACAAATCGCTATAAAGATGTAATCATTGAACATGTGGTGGGTCATTCAACGGCAAAGCATGTTAAATCAGACCAGACCAGTATCATGGTGGGCGCCCTTGCCAGACTCAATAACAACCTGGAACAACTCTGTCCGGAAGCAAAGGCTGCTGCCGATGAATTTGAACTCAAAGTTCCCTGTTATAATCCATTTATGAACAATGTCGCACAGATTGTGGAAACGGTCCATTGCATCTATGAATCTTTAAGGCTTCTCAACTCTATTGCGTCTAAAGGTGTTCGTGAAGAGAAACCTGAATTTAAGATCAGGGCAGGCAAGGGTGTGGGGGCGGTCGAAGCACCGCGCGGCACCCTTTATCATGAATATGAAATAGACGACAACGGTATTATTAAAGAAGCCAACTGCATTATTCCGACAGCCCAAAACCTCGCAAATATAGAAAAGGATATGGAAGCCTTTGTTCCGGATATATTAGATTTGCCAACAGAAGAAATACGCCTTAAATTGGAGATGCTTGTCAGGGCGTATTACCCCTGTATCTCATGTTCCACCCATGTGTTAGAGGTCACCCTAATTGAGTGATCATAACCTACTCATCCTGGTTATGTGGTATATGCCCTTGTGGGATGTGGGAGTAGGAGTACACTTCATCAATAAGCTAAAAAAAAAATTATTGCCCGATTATGTCAGTATAATTGATGGCGGAACTATGGGGTTGAATCTTATAGAGACTATCTCCGGGTATCAGGAAGCGCTGGTATTGGATGCTGTGAGAGGAGAAAGCCTGCCGGACTTAAGATTCTTTTCTCTCAAGGAAATAATATCCGAAAATGAAGGGACCAGACTAACTCTTCATGAAGTAGGATTCAATAATGTCTTGAAACTCATGGATACTCTTGGGATGAAGATACCTGATATAACCATCCTTGGAATAAGAATAGATGAAATCAGTCCTGGGATTGGTCTATCAGATCAATGCCGCAGTTTGACTTCCATGGCCGTAAGTAAGGTTATGGAGAAAATAGAAGAGTATAGGAGGGCATATGATTGATGATGTTGATTTAAAAAAAATTGAGTTTTTTGAAGACCTGACAGGGATGGAGTTAAATTCTGTTAAGAGTATTTGCCGTGAGGAACAGTATAAAAAAGGAGATATGGTCTTTTCCGAGAATAGCCCTGCCAAACATCTTTATGTAGTAAAGAAAGGGCGTGTGGCTATAGAGATAAAGGTGTCCGAGGAAAAGGATGTCAATGTCTATACCGTTTCACATGACGGAGAAGCCTTTGGCTGGTCCGCCCTGGTAGAGCCTTTTAAATTTTCCGCGGGTGCCAGATGTGTGGAAGATTCAACTATCATTTCCATTGATGTGCGTAAACTGAAGGATCTGATTAATCAGGATTATCATCTCGGTTATATCATCATGGGAAAGGTATCCAAAATCATCTCCAACAGGCTCCGTAATACCCGTCTCCAGCTTATTAATGTTGCCTATGGGTAATAAATTAGCTCGAAAAGCTCGCTTCTTTATTAACGTTTTTTTAAAAAAAAACAAAACCATAGCACTCAGGACCAGGGCAAATATATTGGCTACACCCTGTCTTGTCATTCCCGAGTGCTCCTATCGGGAATCCAGAATCAAAACTCGTCTTGGATTTTGCTTCGCGGATTCGCCCTTTGAAGTATGCCTGCAAAGACTTGAATTCCGATAAGATTGCTTACCTTATAATTTGAATTGAAAAATGGGCTGTGTTTTAATAGATTATGTGTTACGCCATTCCCGCTAAAGTAGTGGAAATCCATAATAATATAGGCATTGTTGATTACTTTGGTGAAAAAAGGAAAGTTTTAGTAGAATTCATCGATGTCGAAGTTGGAGATTATGTCTATGCCCAGGGTGGGATTGCCGTAAACAAAATCTCTCCGGTAGAGGCGGAACAAATTCTGGATACCTGGAAAGAAGCATTCTTTTCCTTGAAAAAAATTGATGAAGATATATCCAGAGTAAAATTGTCATTCCCCCTGCGCAATAACTCACCAGAGTCGACAGTCATTGATCAATCTCAAGAAACTTCCACCAATGGCAAGCACTCCCATGCTGTATTGAAAATATTACAAAAGATAAACCTCAATAAACAATTATCAAGAGAAGAGCTGCTGTTTCTTATGAATATCAGTGATAAAGAAGAATTGAAGTTACTTTACACCATGGCTAATAATCTTCGCCACAGGGAGCGGAGCAATGCGTGCTGCGTACATGGGATTATCGAGTTTTCTAATTATTGTAAAAACAACTGTTTTTATTGCGGAATACGAAAGGGACGCAATATTAAAAGATACAGAATGGGAATAGAAGAGATAAGTGATACTGCTTCCCATGCCGTCAATAAACTGGGGTTCAGGGCATTGGTGTTACAGTCGGGGGAAGATGATTGGTACGATGAAGATACTTTACTAACTATTGTTAATAAAATCAAAAAATTAGGTGTTTTGATAATATTGAGTATTGGAGAAAGAGAAAAAAAATTATATAAACGTTTATTTGATGCGGGAGCGCGAGGCGCTCTGTTACGTTTTGAAACTTCAAATAAGAAAATTTTTAATGAGATGAGACCCAACACTAACTTGGACAGTCGCCTGGAACTCATCCGGTATCTTAAAAAGACAGGATATATTACAGCTACCGGATTTATCATTGGGCTTCCTAAAGAGAAACCTGAAGATGTAATTAACAATATTGTTTTAACCAAATCATTAAAACCGGATATGTATTCTTTCGGACCTTTAATACCCACAAAGGAAACTCCCCTGGAAAGCCATGGTCCCATTTCAAAAAATACAGCGTTAAAAGCAATTGCGTTAACGCGTTTCATAGACAGAAACGCGACTATTCTCATCACCACCGCCTTGGAGACCCTGGCGCTGGAAGCTAAACGTGAAGGGCTTCTCTGCGGAGCGAATTCTTTGATGATCAATATTACTCCACACAAATATAAAAATCTATATTCTATTTATGACCATAGGGCAGGGCTTGATATTGAAGTAACAAGTAACATTAAAGAGACAATAGATTTGCTTTATGAACTGGGAAGAGCGCCTGTGGATTTAGGAGTGTAGATGACAGTTGTCAGTTGGCAGTTAACAATAAAGTCCCCTCTTGAGAGGGGTGTCGCCTCCAGCGACAGGATGTGTTAAATGCAGTTATCAGTTGTCAATCGTCATTGGTCATTTGGTAATGGTCTAACTTGAGAAAGTTATTATCGAATAATTTTTATAGTGTCATAATAGATAAAAGATTTTATAAATGGCGAATAAAATGTCTTTACTAATCGGACAACCTATTGATGCGCGGCAACTGGAACAGGCAACCGGCTTTTGGTCATCGGAGCAGTTTGCTTCAATGTGCAATGATTTGATATGGGCGGTTTCAGGTCAAAAATGCAATAGCCTTCCCAAATTTACAATTCGACAGGGAAGAGATGGAGGTATTGATGCTGAGTGGAGTCTTGAAATGCCTGATCTCAACAGTTCTATTCCAAATCCATTTTTTGTCCCGGGCTGGAATGTGTTTCAGTACAAAAAACGCGATCCAATGGCTCAAGATCGGAGAAGAATTTTTTCCGGTTTGAAATCTGATTCAAAAGGCGCTGTAAATGACGTCATAAAGAAAGATAAAAACGGGCGACGACCCAATCACTATGCTCTTTTTGTCAATATTGATCTTAATGGAAGTGATAAAGCTTTAATCAAGAATTCCATTTTAAATGACTGCACTGACCCATCACACCTGAAAGTGGATATTATTGGAGCTGCGGAACTTGCTGCCATGTTGAATAATCATCCTCATTTGCGTGCCTCATATTTTTCCCTTTTATCATTCAAAACATGGCAAGAAGCAAAGCTTGACCACAGCAGACAAGGTTTTGTTTTGTCCGGTGTTGATTTAGTCGGCAGAGAAACAGAAATTGCCCAACTCAGATCATTAATTAATGATTCGAGAACAAAAATCATAGTTTTAAGTGACCCACACCATATAGGCAAAAGCCGCCTTGCCCTTGAAGCGACTAAAGACCGCCCTCATGATGTGTTCGTGGCGCTTCATCCACTTTTTAGTAATCAAAACTATTACC
>CBDUII010000060.1:0-10025 GCA_965367285.1 uncultured bacterium | reverse complement strand
GACTTGGATAGTCTATCCCATTTCTAAAAAACGGGAATTTTAATTGTCGTTGAGGGGGAAGTCTAATTGTCGCTCATCATTATGCGCCCCGAATAAATTTAAAAGTCCAAATAACAATGCCAGACATGCCGCCAGGGGCGTAATGGGCACATCGGGGGGGGAAAAGATTTAGATAGACTCCCATTCCAATAAGCACAAATGAAATTTTAAGAGTGAGAGCGCACCACGTCCCCAGCCCGCCTATAGCCCCGAGGAGGGGATGCGTACTCCGGTCGATAAAAAATAATAAACCCCGCCGACACGCAGCATTGCCGTGGACAATTCCACAACGCTGAACATAGCAGGTATAAGCGGAAGAGCCGCGACAAGGTAGCAGACCACTACCGGACCTGCCTGCTGCGCCGCAATACCGGGAAGGAGAAAAAATCCGTCGCCAAGCGTTGCTCCAACAACAATGGCATATACATTAATCAGTGTCAGCTGCTTCTTCAAACGCCTTGACTTATCAAGAACAGACATAAGATAATACTTTAATAAATAAACTTGTAATTATAACTTATATGGCAAAACGTTTAAACATGATACCGGTTTTATCTATTATCGGTAAATCAAACAGCGGCAAAACAACGCTTATTGAAAAGCTGATCCCGGAATTGACTAAAAAAGGATACCGGATTGCAACTGTAAAACATGACAGGAGTCATGGTTTTGATTTCGATAAGGAAGGAAAAGACAGTTGGAGACATAAGCAAGCCGGTGCTGTCGCAACAATTCTATCTTCCCCGAAAACGCTTGCGTTAATCCGGGATGTCGACAAGGAGATTACCTTAACCGAGATCGCCTCTCGCTATACAGATGACGCTGACCTTCTGATTGCGGAAGGATATAAAGAAGGAGAACATGATAAAATAGAAATTGCGGCTGATTTAGCGGAAAGCAATCTGTCCTGCAAAAACGATAACCATGTTATCGCCCTTATTTCAGACCGTAATTACGATCTTGATATTCCGCAGTTTAAAAGAGATGATGTTTCTGAAATCGCGAAATGGATTATGAAAAAATTTTTATAAAAAATGTTAATATAAAATTAATTCCCCTTCGTGGCAAAAAATGACAACTTTAAAAATCAGGACCAAATATCGATGTGAATTTGTGGACATCACTGGTGATGTTGCAAAGGCTGTTAGCGAAAAAGGTATTTCAGACGGCATTTTATTCATCTACTGCCCTCACACAACAGCGGGAATTACTATCAATGAAAACGCGGATCCCTCAGTTCTCACTGATATTAACCTGAAAATCTCTAAACTTATTGATCACAATGATCCGGACTATCGCCATGGAGAAGGAAATTCGGACAGCCATATAAAATCTTCATTATTTGGAGCTTCCGAGACAGTGATCATAGAAAGAGGAAAATTAGTTCTCGGCACATGGCAGGGAATATTTTTCGCTGAATTCGACGGCCCTCGTAATAGAGAAGTCTGTCTAAAAATAATTCCCGGATAGAATAAAGATAAACTCCTATTGTCATTCCCACGAAAGTGGGAATCTATAAACATTGAAATTCCTATACATTTAATTATATTTGCAACACCAGGAGGCGTTGCAATATCAACTATGTATCACTTATTGATATTAAAAATTCAGCTCGCCGGTTTTGCGACCAGCACAATTCGTTATTTTCTTTGCAGACTGGTCTCTCTTCCCCATAACTGATACTTTTAATCCTTGAAGATTCTATTCCAAAAGAAACCAGATAATCTTTTGCGGCATTTGCCCTGCGGTCACCTAAAGCTAAATTATAATCTTCTGTTCCCCTTTCATCACAATGACCCACAATTTTAATAAAAATTTCAGGGTGTTCTTTTAGCCAGGACGCGTTTCTAAACAAAACGCTTCTGTAGTCGTGTCTAATATTATACTGGTCAAAATTAAAACTGACTGTTAACAGCTGAGATGATGACTCTAATTCCCTCAAATCAGCAGCACTGAGAGCTTCCAGAAACTCGTCTAAAATTACTGGATTTTCTTTCCTTTTGTCTGCATCAACACCCCCAATAGTTTCTTCTACAAAGACCAGAGGTGTTTTGTTCACACAACCTTCAATAATAAAGATCAGTAATAAAGCAAAAGAAAGACTTGCTAAAACTAACGAATTTTTTCTCATTGATAAGCCTCCTTTCAAAAAAACTGTGAATGTATGATCTTTAGCCATAGGATGAATAAGAAAAATTTAGGATTCACAAAAAAATGGCTGAACTAAAAAAAAAGGCTTTTTCACAATGGGAGGATAGATCACAGCGTGGCAGAGCCTCAAAAATGCTGGTAGGCAGTAAGCAGTAGGCAATATGCATACAGACTGCAACACTGAATATCGAACATCGAACAAAAAATGATGAATAATGAATGAAAAGCCAGAAATTGCGAATGTTTTAACTTCAAAATTCTAAATTCAATATTCTATATTCGACATTTGATTTCAGTGGGTTACATAAAAACCTTGAAAGAAGTTACTGTCATTTTACAAGCTTCTCTTTTGAAATCGCTATTATCTTGTCAGTTGTATGGGGAGATATAAAGCGGACGTCACAAATCGCTTCTACATGCGCGGTAATACGGTTGTACGCCTCATTTTTTGTGCGTATTATAGTGACAGTAAATGTCGGATACCAGTGATCATCCCCATCTTTTTTCATCTCATTAAAAAAAGTTTTTAACTGTCCAAGGCGCTCCACCAGTCTTTCCATCGGGTTATCTATCAGCCAGGGACGACAGGCATGGCCGGCCGGACCATGACAGCGGACAGCCAAATGTAAAATCCCTTTTTCTTCAACAGTGATTTCGTTTAAAGAGCCGGAGTCCGGTATTATCGCTATACCGCATCTCACTCCCTTTCCTTCAAATAAATATTTTACTCCGTACTCCCCTCCCCTTTCTTCATCTGTCGTAACCATAAGCCCTAAAGACGCTTCAGGGGCACGGGCATGGATATCCCCCGAAAGATTTCAAGAAGAACCGCAAGAGCGCCTTTCATGTCAGCCGCTCCCGGACAATATATCCGCCCAAAAAAGAAAATGGATGACCCGTTTATGACTTTATAAATATCAGAATATTTTCCCCGGATTCATAATATTATTTGGATCGAAGATTTTTTTTATCTCTTTCATTTTCCGCAATACTACCGGCTCTATTTCCATTCTAATGTACTGACGTTTGGCCAGGCCTACTCCATGCTCTCCGGAAATTGTACCCCCTAAGTATAGTGCCGCTGAGAAAATTTCTTTTACTGCTTTTTCCGCTCGTTCATATTCATCTTTATCCTGTTTATCAGTCATGATATTTACATGAATGTTCCCGTCCCCGGCATGTCCAAAATTGATAATAGTGAGTTTAAAATCCTCGGCAATTTTTCTTATTCGCTTAATGATGGAAGGGATTTTATTTCTTGGAACCACAATATCTTCATTGATTTTAGTCGGTTTTAAACGTCCAAGAGCTGGTGATATTGCCCTGCGCGCGGCCCAGAGTTTTTCCCGTTCCTTATCATCCGCTGCAATAAGTATCTGGCCTGTGTTATACTTTTTACATAAGAGATTAATCTGTTTAATCTCTTTTTCCACAACATCGTCATCTCCATCCACTTCTATCAACAGCATTGCCCCTGCTTTCTTCGGAAGGCCCATTTGAAGATAGTCCTCAACGCATTGTATTGCGGTACGATCCATAAATTCCAGAGTAGCCGGTATAATCTTTGAGCGAATAATTTCAGTTACAGTCCTGGTCGCGTCGTCTACCTCCGGAAATACTGCTAATGCTGTCTTGACCTTTTTTGGTTTAGGTAATAGTTTTAAGAGTATTTTTGTGATAACACCGAGGGTTCCTTCAGAGCCGATCAGTAGCCGTGTCAGGTCGTATCCCACCACTCCTTTAACTGTTTTTACGCCTGTATGGATAATCTCTCCGGTGGGAAGCACGGTTTCCAGCCCGAGGACATAATCTTTTGTAACGCCATATTTGATTGCCCTTGGCCCGCCGGAATTTACAGCCACATTCCCGCCTATGGTAGAAAATTTTAATGACGCCGGGTCAGGCGGATAAAACAGTCCTGACTTTTCCACTTCCTTCTGTAATTTTTGTGTAATAACGCCGGGCTCTACTTCTGCAGTGAGATTATCCTTATCTACATAAATAACTTTGGACATTCGGGTCAAAACCAGCACGATCCCTCCGGAAACAGGCGTAGAGCCACCGACAAATCCTGAACCTGCTCCGCGTGGAATAACCGGTATCAAATATTCATTAGCGAGAATTACAATTTTTGAAATTTCTTCCGCGGAGTACGGCCTAACCACAAGATCCGGCAGCGACTTGCCCCCGGCCGCATCATAGGAATGGCAGAATTTATCTTCATCAGCATCAGAAACGAATTCTGGTCCAACTATCGTTTCTATTTTTTTATAAATTTCTTTGTTAATTTTCATTTTTTCAAGTTAGGCCTTCAGCAACTTTTTCTTTAAAAGCCGAAATTATTATTTAATAATATCCCTTATGGAATATGTCAGTGGTATCAAGCTCAAAGATATCCTTTTGGATAACGGCACCTGGTGGAAACTGTTTGTAAAACATCGCCATCTTATCAGAATCAGTATTATCATCAATGTCCTCAAATTACTCGTATGTAAAACAGGACTTTTAGGATATCATTATTTTATTTGTCCGGAATGCCGGAAAAGTATAAAAGTACCTCATAGCTGCAAATCAAGATTCTGCTCCTCCTGTGGTAAAAAAGCTACTGACAACTGGATAAAAACCAACCTTAACCTCCTGCCTAAAACAACGTGGCAGCATATTACTTTTACCATGCCAAAAGAACTTTGGGATTTTTTCTGGGTTAACCTATATCTTATGAATAAAACTCCAAAAATCGCTGCCCATATTATTAAAACCTTAGCGAAACAAAAAGGGATCATTCCAGGAATCTTTCTCGCCAATCATACATTTGGCAGAGACCTGAAAAGAAATATCCATATCCATCTGTCGACTACAACAGGAGGACTCTCTTCTTGCAATGACTCCTGGCAAAAAGGCACTTATTTTTATCATGAAACCTTAAAAAAAATGTGGCGATACCATCTCATCGCCTTGTTTAGAGAAGAATTCAAACAAGGTCTTATGCGATGCACATATTGTTATGAAGAAATGGACTTCTCAGCAAGACAGGTGCACATGCTTATGGCTACCACCTATGATCCTGTCTGCACAATCAAAGATGAATGTCATCTTTGCCATACCGGCTTTATGGTACCGGTTAAATACAAAGATAAATCTGGAAATATCTATTTGTTTCATGAAATTAAACCAAAAATCAAAAACCTTGACCCTAATACGGTCATGGAACGGATTTTTCAACATCAAGAAAATGGAAATGCCTATGCTATCACAAAAGCCCAAGAGGTTGTATCATACGTGAGCGTCTATTTTTTCTGGATAGCTTTGAAGAAGGTTTTGGGAGGGTATCATAAGTTAAAAGAGGTTTTTGGAAGAATTCCTTATGGGTGTCAGGTGAGTCCAGCCATTTCTCCCCTGCAATTTTAAATTCATGATTGTTTTTTGTTAAATAAAGCCGTACCAGCCTTATTTTATCATTGACGTTTGATTTAAGCCGTTGATCAAAAGCAGCAACGTAAAAACTGTCGCGTTTAAACACTCGAAAGTTACGTATTTCGATATCAACAAATTTATATTTCTCATACTCTTTTTCTGTTATTTTTTCCCATTCCATTCGGCTCAGTCCATTGGTCGTAAAGCCTTCTGAATAAAAAGAAAAATATCGACGTCGGTTTTTAGTTTCACGAGCTTTTTCCCATTTCAAAATAAACTTTGAAATTTTTATTTTGTCTTCGGTGCTTATCGATTTTGAATTTGTTTTCTCGTTTTGATTTTTCTTTATTTTTGTTTTCCTGCGTTTTTTTTCGCTCGATTCCAGCTTATTACTGCTTATACGCTTCTGCTTTCTTTTGGTATCTAATGAACCATACCTTTTTCTATCAGGTTCTTTTCCCAGATAAATTTCTATAAATGCATTCTTTTTAAGTTCGGTCATCCACTTATCATATCTGTCGTCATATTTTTTTTTCAAAAGAATTTTCTGTATTTCATCTCTTGCTTCATCCAGTGTCCTGTTTTTTGCTTCCCTTCTACCTACTACTTTTATAATATGATAACCATAGTCTGTTCTTACGAGGCCGCTGATTTCGTCTTTTCTCAAAGAAAATGCCGCTTTTTCAAATGAAGGGATCATGGCGCCTTTTTTTACCCATCCCAGGTCGCCGCCGGTGTTTTTAGATGGCCCTTCAGAGTAGGTTCGCGCGAGCTTTTCAAAATCATCGCCTTTCCTCGCGAGTTTTAATACGCGCAAAGCCTTTTTCTTTTGTTTCGCGGATTCAACTCTATCCCCTTTATTATTAACAACAAAAATAATGTGGTGTGCTTTAATTTCTTCAGGTGTAAGAAATTTCTTTTTATTCTTTTGATAATAGGTCTTCACCTCTTTTTCATTTACCTTTATTCTGCTCCTTACCTTCACACTCAATACTTTAGATAAAGTAATTTGTTGTTTTAGTGAGGCACGATGCGTTTCCAAAGTCAGTCCTTCACGTTCCAAGGTCACCTCAAACATCTCATCAGAAAAATTATTATTCGTTTTAATCTCTTCTATCGCGTCATCAAGATCGTTTTTAGTAGCTTCTAATTTGTTTAGTTTAGCGTAATGGAGCTGGAGTTTTTGCTCGATCATTTTATTCAATACATTTTTTTTCTCTTTATTAAATATTCTTCTCTTTTCTCTTTCATTTTCTGTGCTCGCTTTCGCCATCGCGTAAACCAGTTTTTCAAGCTCACTAAAAGTAATGATATCGCCATTTACTTTTGCCACAATACGGTCTATTATCTGGGCGGCTGATATTCCGGACAAAGGCCAAAACAATAAAAAAATGATAACAATATTTTTAATGCTCATATAATTTCCTGATTCAAGTTAGATTCTTCGCGGAGTTTATCCTGAGTTCATCTTAGAGATTCTTCGCTTCGCTCAGAATGACACTTCTGCGCTGTCATTCTGAGGGAACGAAGTGATCGAAGAATCTCTGCATTGAAATTTCTATACATGAAAACATAGGGATTTTCAAATTTGAAAATTCTGTATGTAAAAACCCCATTAAACCCCTGAAAACACACCCTCTTTTATAACTATAACGGATTTTTCCCGTAAATTGTTAATCCAATTCATAAACTCTTTCTTTTCTTTTTCTTTTATCAATTTTTCCCTAATTTTCCCTCTGGCATCTTTAAGGCTCATGATTTTAGCACGTTTTTTCTTAATTACCTTAAAAATATGGTAGCCGTAAGGGGTTTGGACAACCTTACTGAACTCTCCTACTTTTAAATTAAAAATAGCATCATCAAACTCTTTAGGCATTTGCCCACGACTAAAAAAACCTAAATCTCCACCCTGATCACCTTCCGGACTCATCGACTTACTCTTTGCAAGTTCAAAAAAATCAGCGCCTTCCTGTAATTTATTATAGATTGCTTCAGCTTCCAGTTCGTTATTAACAACTATTTGCAGAGCCTGCACACGGTCAGGCAGCAGGTAATCTTTTGAATGAGCTTTATAGTAAGATTTAATTTCCGATTCTGTCACTATAATTTTATCTTTTACTTCCCGGGCAATCAATTTTTCAAAGAGCCTGTTTTCTTTAATTTGTGCTTTCCATTTTGATAAATCAATATTCCTCAATTCAAACATCCGGCTGAGATCCTCATGTGAATAGTCTCCAACAACTTGTCTTAAATAATTCTCCAATTCGTCCTCACCTGCCGTTATTTTTAATCGCTCTGCTTCCTGAAAGTAAATTTTTTTCAAAATCAATTCGTCTAAAATAAATCTCGCTGTTTTTTGATATCGCTCTTTATTTTCTGAAAAAGAGATTCCATATTTAGCATTGAATCGTTTTGTCTCATCCCGGAGTTGCGAAAGGTAGATTTTATCATAATTTACAAAGGCAACAATTTTGTCATTGCTTTCTTTCGATTGCTGAACATCTTTATCTCCGCACGCGACCAACGTCGATAAAAACACAAGATAGCATAACAAAATAAACGGTTTGTTTTGCATATTTTTTTATGTTATCACTTAAATCTTATTCTACTAATTATTATTTTTATGTTAGTCTGTTCAATTATGTTTTTTCAAGAGTCAAGTTAGATTCCCGCTTTCGCAGAGCTAAGCTCAGCTTTGCGGGAATGACAAAAGACGAATGCGGGAATGACGATTTTGGCCTGTCATTCCCGGGCACCTCTACATGTCATTCCCTCACGCTTTTAGCGGGAATCTATAAACATTGAAATTCCTATATATTAAATTAAGCTATATATAATTAAGATATCAATGGAAAATCAGCAAGAAGCATTACTGGGTACAGCAATAGCCATATCTGAAAAGGCGGGAAAAGCCATCATGGATATATATTCCAGGGGCGATGTTGAAACTACTTATAAAAACGGAGATTCTCCTCTTACTCTTGCGGATACGACTTCTCATAATATCATATTTGAGCATCTAAAAAAAAATACGCCGGACATTCCTGTGCTTTCTGAGGAGTCTGAAAATGTGCCGTATAATGTACGTAAGTCATGGAAGACATTCTGGCTTGTGGATCCATTGGATGGCACCAAGGAGTTTATAAATCAAAATGGCGAGTTTACAGTGAATATAGCGTTAATAGATAGCGGAAAAACTGTGCTCGGAGTGGTGCACGCGCCTGTGCTTCGCACTATTTATTATGCAAGTGCAGGGAAAGGAGCTTTTAAAAAAACTTACACGGAGAATGAGAGAAAGTCGAAGATATATGTCTCTGATTACCATAACAGAAGGTTAAAAATTGTGGCAAGCAGATCTCATAGCAGTAATATGCTGGAAAGCTTTAAAAGAAATATAGGAGACGCGGATTTCACCAGCTTGGGAAGCTCGCTTAAATTATGCCTCGTCGCTGAAGGAAAAGCGCACCTTTATCCAAGGCTGGGTCCTACTATGGAATGGGATACAGCCGCAGCGCACTGCATAGTTGAATCAGCCGGAGGCACAGTTACAGATTTACACAGGCAAACATTAAATTACAATAAACCGGATTTGCATAATCCATTTTTTATAGTGAGCGGTAGCCCCACATTCCCATGGTGGGAATATATTGATAACTATGCGTCAATTCTCAGCCGTCAGCTTTTAACAAAAACATTGTCTTGAATTTCGATCTTTTATTTTATCAAACTGAGCGTTGATTACTAAAAGCCGAGAGCTATTATCTCTACAACTTTTTAGATAAGGAAAAAAAACTATGAGTACACTAATATCTCCTCACGGAGGAAGTCTTAAAGAAAAACTCCTATCTGATGAGGAGGCGCAGGAGCTTAAAATTAAGGCCTCGGATTATCCGTCATGGGATATGAACGAACATCAGCTATGTGACATAGAGATGATTTTGAATGGAGGTTTTTCTCCTTTGAATGGTTTTTTGGGAAAGTCGGATTATGATGCTGTTGTTAAAAAAATGCGTCTTGCAGACGGTACCCTGTGGCCTATACCCATTACTCTTGATGTAACTGAGGAATTCGCGAAACAGGTAACAGAAGGGAGTCATATTGCTCTCAGGGATCAGGAAGGGGTGTTAATAGCAGTTATAAATGTTTCAGACATCTGGGTTCCTGATAAGAAGAAAGAATCCGGGTCTGTTTTTGGAACAAAGGATCAAATGCATCCCGGGGTGAATTACCTGTTTAATAAGGCTAATCCAGTTTATATAGGAGGAGAAGTTTCAGGCGTTGAGATGCCGGCACATTATGACTTCAAACATTTCCGCGATACACCGCGTGAACTCAGAGAAAAATTCAAGAGACTGGGATGGCGAAAAATTGTCGCGTTTCAGACAAGAAACCCCATGCACCACGCCCATGTAGAGCTTACA
>CBDUII010000059.1:0-10033 GCA_965367285.1 uncultured bacterium | reverse complement strand
CTGTTCTGCCGTGTGAATACCGGGTGTAGCAGGGTATCCCACCCCTTGTGGCGAAACCTGTGAACCCTCTGTAATAATAAGTCCTGCTGAAGATCGCTGAGAATAATATGTCGCCATCATGGGCACAGCAACATTTTTAGTTCCGGCCCTGTTTCTGGTCATCGGCGCCATAATAATTCGATTTGGCAATGTATAAGAGCCGATTTTTATAGATGAAAAAAGGTCTTTTCCCTCTGCCATAAGAAATTCTCCTTTCGCAGCCAAAATAAATACGAAAATAAAAAAATCACAATATTCAAAGTTCAAAAACCCGAAAAAACAACATCAAATTTTAAGAAATTTTCTTTCGTGATCTTCGTACTACCACTATGAGAAACGTTGTTTTTTTAGCAACGTTTTTCTGCAAACTATTGAAAAACAATAGACAGGATAACAGGATGAACATGATATAAATCCAGTTAATCAAAAACGTCTATCATTATACTATTGCTTTATAAAATATTCTTTATCTTCTTGTTACGAATTTGCAATCCATATGTAACACCGTTACAGATTGCAAATCTGTAACGAGAAGAAGAAATAAAGGATTTATAGATTTCAAAATTATCCTGTTCATCCTGTCAAAAAAAACAGGGTGATCGTTCTGAAATTTAGTTGCGGCGAAGCTGTACTGTGCCCTCCGTGGTTATAAATCAATTATTTCCCATTCAACGTCTTAAGAGCTTTAACCACTTCTTCAGGCTCTAAACGTTTAGTATAGTCAACATCAACAAAAGCGAGGACGATAGTTCCATCAGAATTTACTACATAAGTAGCGGGAAAGGGCAGCTCATAGCTGTCATCGCCATTGTCCTCCGGTATGTTTATTCCGAATTGCTTATAGATTGGACGAAGTTTGTCGTCAAGAGTAAATACCAGCCCAAACTCTCGCGCTGATTTATTCCCTGTATCGCTAAGCACTTCAAAGGTTAAAGAATTTTTCTCTATTGTGGAAAGTGATTTATCAGGCAGGTTAGGTGAAATTGCAACCAATTGCGCTCCCAGCCCCTTGATTTCAGGCAACATCTCTTGATATGCTTTAAGTTCCAAATTACAGTATGGACACCAGCCACCGCGATAAAAGTTTATAATTAGAGGACCTTTTTCCAATAACTGAATAGAAGATACGGGTTTTCCGTTTACGGCAGGGAGAGAAAAAGAAGGCGCTTTATCGCCGATTTTCAAGGAATTATTTTTAATGCCGGACTGCGCCAGCTTCTCAGTCGCTTCAAGCATAATTTTTAGAACTTCATCCGGCACATCCTTTAGGAATTCTTTCTGGAACTCTTTAATTTGGTCTTGTAGATTCAAGTTTATTTCCTCCTTTTTTGATAAATTTCAAGCCCCTCAGCATACGTCTGAGGGGACATCTCCATCACTCTTTGAACAGCATTGTTTCACCACAGCGGCAGGGCCACAACCAAATGGGCTGCCGCCCGGATGCCCAACAAAAACTTTGTTAAAAAAACAAAATTTTACCTGTTAGTTATGCAGCGTACAGGTGAAATAGGTTGCCTCCTTCTTTTAACACCTTGACCTCTTTACCGCACAAATTACAGTAAAAGACCTTTCCTTCCTGATGCATCTCTTTCACCTCCTTGGCAAGGTCATGTTCTGCATCTTAATCGTTACTTTGTTGCTTTCCAGTGTCTTCATTTTCATCATGAAATTCCGGGTAGAGTTTTTTTGAACATTTAAGACATATACCATGGCTGAATTGTGCTTCTGAATGATTCATAATATAGCTTTCTATCTTTTCCCAGTTACCTTTATCATCCCTGATATCTTTACAATTAGCACAAATGGGAAGCAGGCCGCTTAATAATTTGATTTTAGCAAGCGATTCCTGCAATTCCTGAATAAGTTTTTCTCGCTCTTTTTCAGCCCTGCTTTTGTAAAGGGCCATTTCAATATTACTGCATAGTCCCCTGTGTTCAAAAGGTTTAATCAGATATCCAAAAGGTTCTGTTATCTTGGCCCGTTCCAGTCTTGTTTCTGAGAATTAGCTCTTCGTTTAAAATAGCTTCATTTATTTCTAAAGCTAAAGGCGTGAGCAATCCGTTGTCCGCCGCCGCCCCCATCTCGTCCATAAGTTCAAATATCTGGTCCTCGCTAAGCTTTTCGAGTTTTTTAGCCTTCGGAGCGGCTGCAAGGACTTCGAGTTCTGCCTTGTCCAGAACGACTGCAGAGGCATCGGGTTTTGATTCCTTCTGAGCGGCTTTTGTTGGCTCAACAGGGTCAATTGATTTTAAATTAGCCATAATATCTTGAAGATTTTGAACCGAAAGGAGGTCTCTAAAATTCCCAGGCATGCTAGACTTAACCTTGGGTTTTTTATATCCCCACCGGATTTTTTTAATATCGTTTCGTGATATTACAACTTCTTTTTTATCCTTTTTCGTTACTAAAGTAACATTTTCTTCGTCTTTTGCTTTAATATGCCCCTCAATTTTTTTCTTACCGTCTATTTTTTTCTTGAGTTTGACTGTTGATATAATGGTGTTTTTTGGGACAATTATCTTTTTGGTCCCCGCTAAGTTCATAAGTTCAACGGCGTCTCCCGTATCCTCTAAAAACCATCCTTTTACTTTCCCCCCCAAAGGTTTTAATAAACAATTTTGGGTTGGCGCCGTACTTTCCGCCTTTCAGTTGGTCTACAGGCATAGTTTTTATTTTCCCAGTGGCTAATTTAATCTTTATTTCAGTATCAGTGACGCCCGCTTTCATACCTGTAATAAGTTCGCCACCAAGGGTCTCAAGCTTGATAGGCTCAAAGCCCTGGGCCAATAACAGCGCTCGGCTTTAAAATCGACTCGATGATAAACTCCGTGGACCTAGTAGCTCCTATGTTAGTCAATACGGGTCCTACCGTTCCTCCTTTATCTTGTACCGTATGGCACTGAAAGCAGGGCGCCGCGCTTTTGGATCATAAAACATTGTTCGCCCTGTTTCCGGGTCTCCTTCAATCCACTTACCGGTTTTTCCTTTATAAGTTTTAAACTGATTTGCTGTTGCCGCTTCTTCTTCCGCCGTAGCTAATCCTTTACTAAATACAAGGATCAGCGCCACCACAAAAAAAGTTTTAAAAAGTTGTTTCACCTCACTCCTACCAATAAAGTCAAAAAATCTATTCGGACGCAGATTTTCGCAGATCGCACAGATAAAATCCTGGAAATCTGCGTCCATAAAGCTCTGTTTTCAAATCATGACCGCAACATCCGGCGTACCGGTGCTATGTTCGATTCATAGAGATTCGTGTGCACCACAGCATCTACTACCGAACCGGTGGAGGGCGATATTACGTCTACGTCAATTGCGCCTCATTATTTTGAATTTGCGTCAGTCACATTCTTGTTTCTGAGAATTAGCTCTTCGTTTAAAATAGCTTCATTTATTTGTAAAGCTACAGGCGAGAGCAATCCGAGGTCCGCCGCGTCCGCCATCTCGCCCATAAGTTCAAATATCTCGTCCTCGCTAAGACGTTCGAGTTCTTTAATCTTCGGAGCGGCTGCGGGGACATCGAGTTTTGATATCTTCGGAGCGGCTGCAGTGGGCAAAACGCCGCTTAATAAAAGTCCCACAGTCATAACCGCCGCTGTCTTTCCAGCAGATTTTAATATATTCACAATTTTATTTTTCTCTTTTGTTTCTTTCTTCTTTTCATGTTCTTTTCTCCCTTTTAATGTTTCACCACTAAGGCACAAAGACACGAAGTATATACCTGAGTCATGCAAAAAAAGTGCAAGATTCAAAAGATAGATTAGAAATGTGTTTTGCAATTGATGTGCCAATGATAACTATAAAATTAAAGTCTATTTATCAATATATTAGAATACGAAGCATTTTAAGAAAAAAAAGTGGTGCGGCAATATTGCAAATGAATACTTAATGAATGTAGGTAAAAAGGAGAGGAAAATTATTTGAGAGGCCTGAGATTCTTTTTAATCCAAGCATAGTTTGATACATACTCAGGTAGAAGCACAAAAAATGTCACATGCGACAAAAATGTACACATATGGGAACGTGTTTTCCTGAAATGTGGTTTCGGCACAATTAAGTAATCTTTAAATGTTTGAATGAAAATCCGCGATTTTTTTTTAAATGTCATTTCAAGCGGACAGATTGCGTCACAACTCTGAAAACGCTCATTCAGAGATTCTTCGGTTAACGCCTCAGAATGACATTGCGACACAGTCTGAGAGCGAGAAATCTAAAGTGTTTGTAAATATCAATGGCATAGATTTCTCGCACTATACTAAAACCAGATAATAAGAAGAGAGGTTCTACTTTTTTTACGAATTCTTACTTTTTTGATTCCAGAAAGGATTATTCTCAGGATATGACTGTGGAGGTTGTTGGAGATAACTGCCTTGCGGAATCCGACAGATCAAAGAGCAATGGTTATTTATCATTGAGCAATTATCAATTTCGAAAATATTGTTAACTGCTAATGGGTTTGTGTAATAACATCGCAAACTAAAAAAATGTGAACACATCGCAAACTGAATTTATATTGCCTAATCTTCTTCTTGATTTAAAGAAAGGCTCACCGAATGGAATATTTTATTTCCTTCTTCATCGCCCACAAAATATGGGTGAGGGTAGGCGTCTCAGAAGGGAATAAAAAATAGCAACCATTGTCAAAGCATAGAAAACTTAATTTAGTTTGCGATGTTATGGTTGCAACCAGCTAATTGTTTACTGCTGTCTTTTTCTCCGAAACCTTGAGGGTAAAAGTAAATATTGATCCTTTTCCTTCTTCGCTTTCAACTTTTATCTTTCCTCCGTGCCGCTCTATGATATCTCTGGATATTGTCAATCCCAATCCGGTGCCGCGAGTTGCTTTAATGTCTCGTTGATTTAGCTGCACAAACTTTTCAAATATTTTATCAAATGCGTCATGCGGAATACCTACCCCCGTATCAGCGATAGATACTTGAATGCACGGCGCTGCAACGCCATTTTCATTAATTGCAATCCGGGTAGCTTTAACATTTATGGAACCTTTCGGCGGAGTGAATTTAATAGCATTACTGAGCAAATTAGAAAAAACCTGTCCCAGCCTTTCTTTATCTCCATACATATTAGGCAGTCCTTCTTCCACCTCACTGTTTATCGATATTTGATGGTCTTTCCCTTCTCCCTGGAATAGTTTCACAAAATGATCTATAATTTCTTTGATGTCAAGTTTTTCCTGGTTATAGACCGTTAATCCGGCTTCAATTTTTGAAATGTCAAGAAAATCATTTATCAGGCTGCTCAGTCTTAAACTTTCCTTTTTAATAATCTCAGCATACTCTTTCCGATCTTTATTTGAATGATCCCCATATCTCAACAGCAGGTCTGAATAAGAACGAATAGAGGTAAGAGGAGTCCGCAGATCATGTGCAACCATATTTAAAAAATCAGTTTTTCTTATATCTATTTCTTCTAATGAGCGGTTAGCGCTTTCCAGTTCTCCTGTTTTCTTTTTTAATTGTTTGTTTAACTTGAGCAGAGACTCTGCCAGTTCAGCTTTTAATTCCGCTCTTTGCTGGTCGGCATACAGTTTATATAAATAAATTAAAATACTCATAAAAAATACCATGATAATAAAAAACAAAATTACTCGCATCCTGGTACTTTTTACCATAATATCTGAGATTTCATCAAAAGACCGTTCGGAACCGATATACCATTTTCGACCAATAATTTCGATCGGTACAAACCCTACAAGCGACCTCTCTCCACTTTTATTATAATAACCCAGAGGCAGTTTAAAATTACCTTCTTTTTGCTGAAAAATCATTTTAATCGTTTTATCATGATATTCCTGAGGCAAACCAATTGAGCAATTCAGTAATTTTCCGGAACTGTCAAAGAGCCATGCATGCGAGGAAAGATTATCTACAATATCGTAGATAGTATCCATCTGTACATTCATGACTACTATTCCCTTTTTTTGTTTGTTATGTTTGACTGTTGTCGCTAACCGGATCATCTCCCGATGAGGGATTTCTATCTTTCCAAATTCTCTATTCAACGTAATAGGTGATAAATAAACCTGGATAGACTCTATACTCATAGTTTTAGAAAAATAAAACTCCTTAGACTTATTCTGCAATACCTTAATAGGGAAAATTTTGCCGCCTTTTTTTCTATCTACCCGGACACCCTCCTGTCCGTCTCAGCCAATAAACCGTAATTGGCCGAAAATCGCATGGGTTTCCGCAACGTCGACAAAGAGATGAGTCAAAGCATTTTCCCATAATTCAATTTGCTCCTCATTATTTCTCTTTGTTGCAGCAAGTAAGTTTTGCAAAGGAAAACTATAAGCAACGCTAATAAGTTGATCCCTGGCCAGTTTAAAAATTAGTTTTATTTGGTTTCCGCCGGTTTTCGCCAATAATACCTGTGTGTCAACCACCTGGTCTGAAATTTGAACTTCCGCGGTTTTCTGAAGTCGCTGGAAAAAGAAAGCAATAGTTCCCACGCTAAAGAATATGACAACAGTTAGTATAATAATTTTATTTTTCATCTCTGTTTTTTTTTAAACGTTCAACTAATTTAATGTATAATTTCAATGTTTATAGGTTCCCGATCAAGTCGGGAATGACAGGTGTGCTGGCTCCTATTGTCATTCCCGCAAAGCTGAGCTTAGCTCTGCGAAAGCGGGAATCCAAGTTCACATATAGGAATTTCAATGTTGAGATTCCTCGGTCGCGGAGCCTGTACTGAATACATTCACTGCGTTCAGCATAAACTCCGTGAATGTGCTCCATCAGAATGACAGTACAGAAGTGTCATCCCTTCACTTCGTTCAGGACAGGTCTGAGCCCTTCGCTTGTCATTCTGAGCGAAGCGAAGAATCTCTTTCTTAGGCTCAGGATAAACTCCGCGAAGAATCTAACTTAATCGGTTATTGTTTTATCATCTCCTGCTGACCGCTGATTGCTGAATACTTATTTTGATGAAGACGATTTATCTAAATCCAGCATTGGCTGCTTGGCAGCATACTTCGTTGTAACATATTTTCTGATTTCCTGTAATTTCCTGACCCCATCTGCGTGCTTTTGAGAATTATCGAGAACGATTTTCAGCATTTTTTTTACTTCTTCTTTATCATCCGCAAAATCATCAATCAAAAGCTCTACATACCCCATAATACCTGTCAATGGATTATTAATTTCATGATTTAAGGTAACACCGGCCTCGGCAATGGTTTTTAATTTTTCAGCATCTTTTGCCTTTTCCGTCAGCCTTATTCTCTCTATTGCCCTGTTTATCACAATGAGTACCATATCAAACTCGTAAGGTTTAATCAGGTAATCATAAACCCCGAGTCTTAAAGCCTCTACAGCTGAGTTTAAAGACGCATAAGCGGTCATGACGATAACAGGGATATCTAAAGATTTATTTTTTACATGCTCCATCATCTCGATACCGCCAATTTCCGGCATTTTAAGGTCAGTTAAGATAAGGCTGATATCTTTATTATTTATAATCTCTATAGCCTCTTTGCCGTTGCTAGCTGTAAAAATCTCATAATTGGTTTCATTTTTTAAAAACACTTCAAGACTTTTCAACAGATATTCTTCATCTTCAACTAAGAGAAGTTTCTCGTTCTCAAAATTTTCCATTTGATTCTCTACCCAATGTTTATCTGAAATCCGTCACTAAAATTCAGCAAAACAGATTCCCGCTTCCGCGAGAATGACAAAAAACGCAAAACTGTCATTCCCGACCTGATCGGGAATCTACAGATGTTGACAAATTTTCATGTTATCAGGGAACCGCTTTTAGCGGCTTGACAACGAGCTATATTATCACTAAATTAAGAGGCTTTTGCAATTACTAATCAATCATGTTGAAAAATATGTATTGCCTGTGCTTTTATGCTTGCAGTAAGTTTTGACCTTTTTTGTATGGACAGGTCTATAAATGATCGTTTTGTTATTAAAACAATTAGGGGAAAACCGCAATCCAGGGTCAATTTTACTGTAACACCCTGTGGTGAGATATCAATAATCCTGCCGGAAAATCGATTTCTGGCGCTGCTTTCAAGGACATTTCCTTTTTCAAGAATAATTTCTTCCGCACGAATACAAACTGCCACTTCCGGTCCAACTACCCCGGTATCAAGCGCAACAAGGGTGCATTTACCAACTTTATATACACCAATCCTTCTGATCTTTCAATTATTTCACCGATCAGGACATTTTCCATTCCAACAATAGCGGCAACTAATGGATTATCAGGTTTGGTAAAAACATCATTAACCTCTCCCATTTGAACAACCTTGCCATCATTAATTACTGCAATGCGGTCCCCCATGATAATAGCCTCTGTCCTGTCATGAGTGACAAATATTGTAGGAATTCGCAGTTTTTTTAAAATTTTCTTGAGCTCTTTTTGCAGTTTCTCTCGTGTCGGTAAATCAAGGGACGACAAAGGTTCGTCAAGAAGCAGCAATTCAGGCATCCGGATAACTGTCCTCGCAATGGCTACTTTCTGCTTCTCACCTCCTGACAAAGAAGACGGCTTTCTTTTTTCAAGTCCTTGTAGATTAAAAAGACTGATAAGTTCCATGAGCCTTTTTTGTTTTTCCTCTTTAGGCAAAGAAAGGTTATAGATGATATTATTTTCTACAGTCATGTGAGGAAAGAGGGCAAAGTCCTGAAAGAGCAAACCAACCGGTCTTTTCTGAGGAGGAATAAAAATTTGGTTTTCCGTGTCTTCCCATGTTTCCTCTCCAAATTTTATTAAGCCTTTATCCGGCCTATCAAGTCCTGCCATGATTCTAAGAATTGTGCTTTTGCCTGCTCCTGACGGACCAAAGATGACAGTCCATGACGAATCAATAGGTATCATTAATTTTGTACTTATTCTTTTATCTTCGTTGAGCCGCTTTTCTATATTTACCAGTATCATATTAGTCATAGATGGTTTTGGATTTCGGATTGATGATTTCGGATTTTATTTTTTAAATCCGCATTCTGCAATCTAAAATTTACTTTATCTGTAATACTCCCCATCACTGGAGCCGCAAAGCGCCCTTTCTAACGGGGTTTATCAAATAAACTATTGAAAGAACGAAAAAAGAAACACCAAGCAAAAACAATGATGTATGACCGGCATCCTGATAATTTAAAGCTTGAACTTTATCATAAATATCTATAGACACTGTCCGCGTAACACCGGGGATATTCCCGCCTACCATTAATACAACACCAAACTCCCCCAGAGTATGCGCGAAAGAGAGCACCAGTCCGGTAACAACCCCGGGGACAGAAAGGGGTAAAATAATTGTCAAAAAAGTTTTTACCCTGGATGCCCCAAGAGTCCAGGATGCTTCAATGAACTTTTTATCCACAGAATCGAATGAGGTAATAAATGGCTGAACAGCAAATGGAAGGCTGTATAATACAGAGGCAATGACAAGGCCCTGAAATGAAAAAGGGAGCGTGGTTCCAAACAATTCCATATATACCCGGCCAAGAAAACTATTCGGACTGATTGCGACAAGGACATAGTAACCCAATACAGTTGGAGGAAGAACAATGGGCAGTGCGACAACCGCTTCAACCAGAAACCTGAACCTAAGCTTTGAAAAACTTATCCAGTAAGCCAAAGGTATGCCGATTAAAAAGAGAATCGCGGAGACAATTGTGGCAAGCTTTGCCGTAAGTATTATTGCTTCCCAGTTCATTGTTTCTTCCCCTTTCCTTAGATACCATAAATTAACCGCAGAGAACGCAGAGAACAATAATTTAGGGATCAGGATTCGGGTATCAGGGATGATCAGGAATGCAAAAAACCTGACCCCTGTCCCCCGATCCCTGACACCTTTATCTTTTTATGCAGCGAATTATTGCATTTTCGGAATGTTAAATCCATGTTTTAGCAAAACGTCATTCCCTTCCCTGCTTTGCACAAAATCAACAAACTTCTTAGCCACCTGATATTTTTTTGTTCTTTTCAATATCATAAATCCCTGTTCCAAGTGCGGATAAGT
>CBDUII010000058.1:0-10155 GCA_965367285.1 uncultured bacterium | reverse complement strand
CTTTTACTTAACTGGCGTACGAGTATGGCAATATTTGTATTCCACGGGGCAAGCGTTCTTTGCTTGTCCGTGTTTGATTAGCACGGACAAACAAAAACCGTTTGTCCATGGCACCCAAATCTGAGGAAGTTTTTTTAAAACAAAATAAATTTTGCGAAGTAGTTGGTTGCTGCTATGCAGCGATATACCATTTGTTCCCTATTACCGATTATCGGTAATTGAAAAGCGTTTTGACATGAGCTAAGCTCAGCTTTGCCACGCTCAGCGGGGCTTTGCAGGGTGAACATGATTTTTGATCCTATAATCCGGTCTATCCTGTAATCCTGTCAAAGATTTTTTCAAACAAAGAATTCTGTATGTTCATAGAAACAAAAAATGGCAGGTCTTTTTTAGGACGTTTTGAGTGCGGGGATGATCTTTTGTCCGCGTTAACGGATTTCTGCAAACAAAACCAGATAAAAATGGGCGTGTTTAATCTTATCGGCGCGGTACAAAAGGCAAAGATGGGTTATTACAACCAGGAGAAGAAGGAATATGTTGATTGTATCGATCTCGACAAAAAATTAGAAATATCCGCCTGCATGGGTAACATCTCGCTTAAAGATAATGAAATAATGGTACACGCGCATATTACCCTGTCTGATTACGACGGAAAAACCTATGGCGGGCATTTAAGACCCGGCACAATTATTTTCGCGGCTGAGTTTTTTATTGAGGAGTTGTCAGGTGAACAATTAATCAGAGGAAAGGATGAGAAAACAGGATTGCCCTTATGGAAACCTTAGCGAATAAAATAAAAAAATACGTTGACCATTGCCTTGCAAGGTGCCGGCAATGCGCGAATTGTCTTGCTATATGTCCTGTTATGCACCCTGAGGAGGGCATCGAAGACTTGAATCAAGTTGGAATTGGGGCGCTCAATTATCATACTGATTTATCTTTAAAAGATCATGACATCCATAAAGGGTTCGTCAAGTTTATTAAGGAATGCATTCAGTGTGGAAAGTGCCGCAATGATTGTCCGGCCTCAAATTTTCGCGATGTTATGGTATTGTGGCAGAAGTACCAACTGAAAGATACTCCTCCTGTAACTACCGATCATTTTCAATACAGGGGCGGGGTACAGCCTTTCATCAAAAATATCGGGATAAACCTGTTCAATATCTTCAAAGGGGTTGGGATGAAGGAATTGTCAAAACACGTTGACAAAACCGAATTACGCCAGTGTGATACCCTTTTTTACTTTGGCTGTTACATCTTTTCACCAACCAAACTTCCGGCGAAAACCCTGAAACTGGCAAATCATCTTGGAATGGACTATGAGGTTATTGGCGGACTTCGATCCTGCTGCGGCTGGCCGCAATACTTAGCCGGAGACTTTGAAAGAGCGGAAGAACTCTTTGAAGACCTGTACGCCCTTATTAAAAAGGTGAATCCAAAACAGATTATAACGGGTTGCGCCGAGTGCTACGCGGCAATATGGAGGCTGAAAAACACAAAAGAGGAATCTTACGAACCTTTAACTACTTCACAATGGCTTTCGAAGAACATGGATAAGCTTGGTTTGTCAAAAGAACAGGAAAAAATCACTTTTCATGACGCCTGCCATCTCGTCCGGAAAATTGGAAACAATGAGGAAGCGAGAACTGTGCTGAATGAAATGGCAAACCTTGTAGAGATGGAGCAAAACCGTAAGCAGTCGCTGTGCTGTGGATATTATCAGTTTAACATCAATCCGCCCCAGGTAGAGTCTTTAAGGGCAAAAAAGCTTGTTATGGCAAAAGCGACGGGAGCTGAAAAAATGGCTGTGGAATGCGTAACATGCCTCGAAAGCTATCAACCCCTGGCCAAAAAAATGGGTATTGAAGTAGTAGATGTAGTAGATATGGTATATGAAAGAGTATTCCAGGGATGAGCCGAAAGGTCTTATCTTTTTCTGAAATTTTTTACAAAGAAATTTTAACTATTTAAAAATATCAGCAAATCGCCCACTTGTGTGGCGCAATCGTGAGGCGATGGTGGATGCAATGCTTAGCAGAACTTTTATCGCCACTTTCGGATGTCTTTCTATTATATCGTTAAAGTTTTTACGTGAAAGAACCAAAAATTCTGCTTCTTTAATGACTTTTGCAGTCGCGGAACGCTTCGAATCCTTTTCTATAAGACCCATTTCGCCAATTGCAGCGCCTTTAGTGAATTGTGAAAGGATGGTTTGAGTACCATCCATCGCCTCTTTTCTAATCTCTATAAGACCCCCAACAACATAGTATAACGAATCTCCAGGGCTGCCTTCCTCTAAAAGAGTTGCTCCGGCCGGCATTTTGCGATATTCCACATGATTTGCCATAATTTCAATTTCACCACTGTCAAGTTTGTCGAATTGAGGAACTTCACACATAAGAACTTTAAGAGTGTTTTTGTCCATTTTACTTCACCTCATAAAAAAATTTTTTTTCAGCAACCGAGTTTGCCCTGTGGAATATAAGTATTGTTATTCCATAATAAGCTCAATTTACAAAAAAGTGGATTTGTATCCGCAGGCTAAGTAAAAGTAAATTCCACATGGTAAATCCATGTTGCCCCTGCCTGCTGTCTACTGTTCTCCGTCCTCTGCCTTCTTAGGTTGCGGCTACGCCGCATTATACTATTACACTGTAAAAGCTTCTCTTTTTTAGGCACTGTTAGTTCTTGTTTTTTTAGCCCCGCTGTTTAGCTTTTGTTTTTTTACAGCGGCTTATGCAAAGCACAGCGCCTTATGCAAAGCTGGGAAGAATTTTTAGGCGGTGTTAAGTTGTTATTATTACAGCGCCTTATGCAAGGCTCTGTTTGCTCACCGGAGCGGTAGCTCCATTTGGTTGCGGCAACTTGCCGCATTATGATTTTGAAACCTTTGCGTTGCTGAATGTAGCCATTTCATTGTATATCTTAACAGCAGCTTCAATTAATGTAATGGTTAAAGCAGCTCCTGTCCCCTCGCCAAGGCGCATACTCAAATCAAGATAAGGAGTGAGTCCTAAGAATTCTAACGCTTTTTTATGACCGTTTTCAACAGAAAGATGGGATGGAATTAAAAAAAATTTTACTTTTGGTTCTATCTTGTAGGCTATTAAAGCTCCCGCGGTAGCAATAAGACCGTCCACCACCACCGGGATTCTCTTTGAGGCGGCGCCGAGAATAACGCCTGCGATTCCGCCAATTTCAAACCCGCCTATTTTGGAAAGAACGTCAATAGGATCATTTGGATCAGGATTATTGATTTTAATCGCTTTTTCAATAACTTCAATTTTATGCCGCAATACGTTATTGTCGATTCCGGTTCCCCTGCCTGTTACCTGTTTGACTTCTTTCCCTGTTAATACTGCTATGATAGCGCTGCTTGCTGTGGTATTGGCAATGCCCATATCCCCTGTTCCAATAACATCATAATCACTGTTTTCCTCTACAAGTTCAATACCCCTTTCCACTGACAATACAGCGTCATCTTTTGACATAGCAGGCCCTTTGGCCATGTTGTCTGTTCCCGGCCTTATTTTCTTATTAATAATTCCTGAACTTTGTGATATTTCCCCCTTAACTCCCATATCGACAACTTTTATATCAGCTCCGGCGTGTCTCGCTAAAACATTAACAGCAGCCCCACCTTGAGAAAAGTTAAGCAGCATCTGTTGTGTTACTTCCTGTGGAAAAGCGCTGACACCTTCTTCCGCGACCCCGTGATCACCTGCGAGAGTAAAAATAATTTTTTTTGCTGTTTTTGGCTGCTTGTTCCCGGTTATGAAAACTATTTGTTCCGCTAACTCCTCTAACCGCCCCAGACTGCCTTGAGGTTTGGTCAGGTCATTTAAGTGAGCCTTTGCGGCATCTCTCATCTTTTGATCAGGCTCTATAATCTTTTTGGCTGTTTCTGTAATTTTATTCATAATATTTTTCAATAGTTTTTGTTAGGCAATTGGGCAGTAGCCCTTTTGGTTGCGGCCCCATGGCCGCTCTGCGGTTAAAAGGTTTTTAACTGATTTTTTCAAATACCTTTAAAAATTTTTTACAATCATGCACTTTCCTTGCATTAATTCTAACGTAATTTTTCAGTCCGAATGAACTGCATTCACGTATCAGAATGTTATTTTCAAGAAATTTTTGATAGAGCATTTTACTGTCTTTTACTTTTAAAAGGAAATAATTAGTTTGTGAAGGAATGGCAAAGTAACTTTTTTTAAAATAATTCAATAGCAACTCCTTTCCCTCGATGTATTGCTTTATTTCCTTTTTAAAAATGCCCGGATTTTTGATTATATAATTACCCATGCCTGCCGCGGGATAATTAACATTCCATGGGACCTTCAGATGATCCAATAACCGGATAATTTTTGTCGGTGCGGCCAGATAACCCAATCTTAATCCGGCAAGGCCGAGAGCCTTGGTAAACGACCTCAGTATTATCACATTTTCATAACTCAAAGATTTGAAAGACAGCCAGGGTTGTTCAACAAAATCTATATACGCTTCATCCAGGACAAACAGTGTTTCCGGATGTCTCTTGAATAACTCAGTAACTGCATTATCCATATAATGTCCTGTTGGATTGTTGGGATTGCATAAAAACACTATGTCCGGTTTGCTTTTTAAAGCTTCTTCCATGATTTTTATCGAAACGGCAAAATTTTCCGACTCTTTTAGAGGTATTTTTTTTATGTTTGAGAAAAAGATATTAGCCACCCGTTCATATTCACTGTAAGTTATTTCCGGAATAAGAACTGTGGAATTTTTTGAGCAAAACGCCAATCCTATTAGAAAAATAGCTTCAGAGGAGCCGTTTGTTATCAGGATATTTTCATCAGAAATATTTAATACTCCTCCAAGAGTCTTTTTTAGTCCACTGGAATCGGGGTCAGGGTAATAGTTCAAATTTTTTGAGTTAATAAACGACGTGACGGTTTCTTCAAATTTTATTTCCAGACAGCTTGAGCTGAAATCTAAAACAGGTTTGTTATTTGCTTGAGCGCAGAAGGACACACTGCCATGAATTTTTTTGGGGATGTGCTTGTATTTCAGAATTGCTTTATCAATTAAGTCCATATGAGTTTTAGATAGGATGACAGGACGTTCCAAGGCAATTAAAACTATATTCCGGTAATTCTACCAAATATAATTCGCAAATGTAAGAAAAGAAAGTAGTACAGAAGGTTAAAAAATGAATAGAACAAAACTTAAAAATTTGTAAAAAATTTGTAAAAAATATTGTGGATTTATGCGAAAACACCCTGTATTTAAGATCATGATAAGATTCCCTTTTTTACAAAGATACCTGGCTGAAAAAATAACTCTCAAAAAAATGGGTGGTTCTATGTCAAGGTTGTCTTCCGTACTTGCAAAATCATCCATCGAGTTAAATCCTCACCAGGTATATGCAGCTCTTTATGCGTTTAATAGTCCTTTGCAAAGAGGAGCAATCCTGGCCGATGAAGTTGGCCTTGGGAAAACAATTGAAGCAGGTATTATCATTTCTCAGCTTTGGTCTGAAGAAAAAAAAAGAATTTTAATCATTACTCCAGCATCATTGAGAAAACAGTGGCAAGACGAACTTTCTAATAAATTCGGCCTTGATTCAGAAATTTATGATGGCCCATCTTTTAATAAAAAAATCAATAATGCTGAAAGAGTTCCTTTAACATACGAAGGGGTCTTTATTGTCTCATATCAATTTGCTTACGCGCGAACAAAGTTAATCGAAAAACAACCGTGGAATGTTGTCGTTATAGATGAAGCGCACAGGTTGAGACGAGTATATCGAGGACGCGATGCTTCTAAAATGGCTTATGAAATCAGGAAAGTAATTGCGGATAAACCAAAAGTTCTACTTACAGCAACACCTCTTCAGAATAACCTCATGGAACTCTATGGCATAGCGAGTTTCATTGATGAAAAATTGCTTGGCACACCTTATGGCTTTAAGACCCGCTACGTTGACCCTCTATCTGAAGGCAGTGAAGCAACAAAAGGAAAACTCAAAGAGTTGCGTAATTTAATCATAGGAGAAGGAAATAACACTCCTGCAAGTGTTTCAGGAATTCTCACAAGAACTCTCAGGAAAGATGTTCTTGAATATGTGCGATTTACCGACAGGAAATCAATGACTTTTGATTTTACTCCTACGGAAAAGGAAGTAGAGCTTTATGAAAAAGTTTCCTCATATCTCCAGCGCGCTGATGTAGCAGCAATTAAGACCACACAGCGAAATCTAATGATTCTTGTATACAAGAAAACTCCTGGTAAGTTCCTCTTTCGCTATAGCAGGCACTATAAAAAAATTGATTGAATTATTGGAACATGAGCTTGAAATGAGAGCTAAAGAAGATAAATCAAAGTTTGAGTCTCAAATTACGTTTGAAGAAGCAGTGGATGAGGGAATCGAAGAAGAACTTGAGGAAACAGAGTTTGAAGCAGCAGAGAGTTCAAATAAAAAAGAGAAAGCTAAAATTAACAAGGAGTTATTCAGTAATGAAGCTATTCTAAAAGAAATAGAAGAGCTAAACGGGTATTACCAATTGGCCATTTCAATAGAAAAAAATAGCAAAGGCGATGCGCTCATCTCAGCTCTAAAAGCTATTTTTAACATAGCAAAAGAAAGGAGTGGCCTCAGAAAGCTGTTGTTTTTACAGAATCAAGAAGGACTCAAGATTACATATCCGGCATTTTGAAATCCAATGGCATTACTCATACTCTTTTTAACGGTTTAAATAATTCACAGCAATCAAGACAAACCTATGAAGCATGGCGCAAAGAATTCCCGGAGATGGCTTCTACCGGTTCTTCTTCAGCTAATATGAGGCAGTCCCTGGTTTATGATTTCGAGAGAAACTCACAAGTGCTGTTATCCACAGAAGCAGGGGCAGAGGGTTTAAACTTGCAGTTTTGCAACATTGTTAATCAACTATGATTTGCCCTGGAACCCCCAGAGGGTCGAACAAAGGATAGGAAGATGCCACCGCTATGGACAAAGATATGAAGTTATTGTCGCTAACTTTCTTAATACAAGGAATAGGGCAGAGAGAAGGCTTCTTGAACTTCTTCAATCAAAACTGAACCTTTTCGACGGCATTTTCGGAACATCAGATGAAATTCTCGGGGCTCTTGAATCAGGAATTGATTTTGAAAAAAGAATTCTTGAAATATATCAGTCTTGCAAAACACCTGCTGAAATAGATTCTGCTTTTGATACACTCCAGGAGGCTCTTCAAGATAAAATATCAGACAATATATTAAAGCTACGTTCTTTTCTTACGGAATTTGACGATTCCGTTAAGGGCCTTTCCAAAAAGACAAAATTCGATGCTGAAAATACCCTGATGGAGTTTGACAATGATCTCTTAAAATTATGCATTATGACTCTCGGCAACAACATTAAAAAAACAGATTTGGAAGGCGTCTATGAAGTATCCGGCAACGGCAATAAGCAAACAATTGCCTTTCGTAACTTGAAAGAAAATGAAATTGGTAGAATATCCCGTGTGCATAAAGAACATCCTGTTATTAACAAAATCATTAATGAATCTCTTGAAATTGAGACAAACCCGATACCATCACTCATTTTTAATTATTCAAATGCCGGAAAAAAATTTCGCAAATAGAAAGTTATTTAAACAAAGAGGGGTTCATCTTTCTTTTTAAACTTAAAATTGACGGAATAGAAAAAGAGGAAATCCTGGCGCCTCTCGCATTCGTAAAACACGCAAAAAATTACAAACCCCTTGATCCTCCTACAGCAAACCAGATACTTTCCATTGATGTTATTCAAGACAACTCTCCAGATAAAGAAACTCACAGCTTGCCCTTTCAAAAGACAAGCTCTTTTCCTATTGGAAAGATTGGAAGTTACAGGCAGTAGAAGTTTACCAAAATAAAAATGAAAAGCTCTATGACAGGGAAGTCGATCGCATAAACCGTTATTATCAGGATTATGCCTTAAGAGTTGAAGATAAAATTGCTAAACTGGAAAAAGCATTGACTCTATTAAATAGAAAAAGAGATAATTCAGCAGACCTTACAGAACGCAGGGAGTTGCATAAAAGGATTCAAAAAACAGGTTTTGATATGGAAAAACAAAGAATTGAGCAGATAAAGCTTAAGGAAGAAGCTTTATCAAAAAAGCAGAAAGATTTTGAAGAACTTGATGATAAATTTGAATTTTCAACCGAAGAAAAACTGATAGCCATTACACATTTTAAAATTATATGAAAACAGCGCTGGAGAAAAAAAGAAAACAGGACTTGGGTATATTCTACACAAGGCCGGAAATAGTCGATTTTATCTATGACATTTTGCTTGTCTGGAAAGAAAAAGAAGATAAGGAGACCGGGAGATGGGACTCTCACAAACCAAAGCATTATCCTTCGGTTATCGATCCGGCCTGCGGTGAGGGAATTTTTTTAAAGAAGGCGCTTGAAAGGGAATTTACTAAACCCGATTGGATATTCGGGATGGATATAGATGAGGAAGTCGTTAATCGATGGCCGACAATAAACCTGCTCGAAGAGTTCAAAAATGACGAAGAAAAACTTAAAGCGCATTTTTTTCACCAGAACGGTTTACTGCCTATTGAGTGGGATCAGCATAAAAAAATGTATTACCGGAAACTCAAAAAGCAGGACATAAAAAGTGAACAATTTGACGTTGTCATCGGCAATCCCCCTTATGGCGGCATAGGAGTGGACCTGGCCAACCAATCAACCCCTGATGCCCAAAAACTTCTCCATTCCTTATCCACTTTCCGGGTGTACTCTTATAAAAAAAATAATGGAAATGAGCGGAACTGCAGTCTTTTTGGTGATTTTATTTCCGAGCCTACTGCAGCATATTCAATCAATGCTACCGCAAAATGGGCTAAATCAATGCCTGTTGAAATCATGTTCGTTGAGAGATTTATCCGGTTATGTAAAGAGGGCGGCTGGATAGCCGTAATCGTCCCGGACGGGATATTAGCCAATGCGAATATGCACTATGTAAGAGATTTCATGGCGAAAAATACAAAGATTGAAGCGATTGTTTCCCTGCCGAGGGAAGCCTTTAAACATGTCGGCACATCCGCCAAAACCAGTATTTTATTCTTGAAAAAGCAAAAAGTGGAAAACTTAAAGTATCCCGTTTTTCTTGCAGTCCTTAAAAAGATGAAAAGTAAAGGGCTAAAAATAATATCAGAACAATATAAGGAGTTTTATTATGAAGGCTGTCTTAAGGAGATCGATGAAAGTTTATTTTGATGACTTTATAATGACAAGGGTGGATAAAACTTTAGAAGATATCATGAGTGAGAAACCATTTAGTCGCTGGGATGCAGGGTATTGGCACCCTGTTTGGGAGACTTTAAATGAAATTGTTTTACCTTTAACTGAACTTGGTGAATTAATGCAAACGAAAGGGATTACATACGGACAAGTAGGTAAAAGAATTTTTTCTGATAAAGGAAAAGTGCAATACCTACAAGTTATTACTTTAAAACCTACTGGAATAGATTTCTTTAAAAGAAATGATAAGGTAAAAGAGGGCTCTCGAAATGATCCAGAGAGAAGCAGATTAAAACCTGGACAATTACTGCTTTCAAGAACAAGTTTTCCTGAAATGGATACATTAATTGGAAGATGCGTAGTTGTTCCAAAAACAATAGGTAAAGCAAATGTCAGTGAAGATATTGATGTAATTACTCTGAAGAATGAAATTATCCCAGAAGTAGTGTGTACTTTTTTGAAGACAAAATATGGACAAGATCAAATTCATAGAAAAAAGAAAGGGGTTAAGTCCATTAAAATTAATTTTGATGAAATATGTTCTATAAAGATTCCTATATTTTATGATTCAGTCACATCCAACATCAAATCTGAATATAATAAAATGTCTAAATTTCATAATAAAGCAATGGACGCTAAATCAAAAGGCAATGATACTATATACAAAAAAAACATTGCTAAAGCAGAAGCGATGTTAAAGAAATTAATTGAGAGGACTGAAGCGGTTATAAGAGGTGAGCGAAAGGATGTTGTTTAATGTCCAAACGTTCTGAAGATTCATATATAGTGCATAATGTTATTCCTTTATTAGCTAAGCTCGGCTCGGAAGTTGTCAATAGTTTTGAGACACCCACCGGCCTAATTTAGTGTACAACCT
>CBDUII010000057.1:0-10159 GCA_965367285.1 uncultured bacterium | reverse complement strand
GTGTGGGATTAACAATAAAATGAAATATGAAAACTTAACTGACAAAATAATTAAAACATTTTATAAAGTTTACAACTTTCTAATGCTGATGAAAGCCAATTACTAAATTACTTGACAGCTAATAAATGGGAAGTAGGAATAATACTCAATTATGGTGTGAAGCCTGAAATTAAAAGAAAAGTATATGATAATAAATTAAAAAAATATAATCCGTGAAAATCCATGTTAATCCGTGAGCAAAATCAGGGGGCGATGAAGTTATGATCATAGAAGCTATTTCAAAAATAGTTGATGGGATCGACCTTTCAAAGAATGAAATGATCAATGTAATGACTGAAATCTTGAAGGGAGAAACTACAGATGCTCAGATAGCCGCCTTTATTACTTCCCTTAGAATTAAAGGAGAAACAGTAGAAGAAATAGCAGGGGCAGTGCAAGTTATGCGCAAGATGGCAATTAAAGTAAACACCAGCGCTGAATGTGTTGTGGATACATGTGGAACTGGAGGCGATGCCGTCAATACGTTTAATATTTCCACAACTGCGGCCTTTGTTGCTGCCGGCGCAGGAGTTACGATGGCTAAGCATGGCAACAGATCAGTCTCAAGCCAGTCAGGAAGCGCCGATGTATTAAAAACCCTTGGGGTTAATATCAACATAGATGAAAAAAAGATAGAACAGTGCTTAAATGAAATCGGAATCGGTTTTCTTTTTGCTCCAAAATTGCATGGCGCTATGAAATACGCAATTGGTCCGCGTCGCGAGATAAAAATTAGAACTATTTTTAATATTCTTGGGCCTTTAAGCAACCCGGCCGGAGCAAAAAACCAGGTTATTGGAGTCTATGATTCAAAACTCACTGCCACTTTTGCCAGAGTGCTTAAAGATGCCGGAAGCGATCATGTCTTTGTAGTTCACGGAAAAGATGGCATGGATGAAATAACTCTTACCACAAAAACCTGCGTCGCGGAATTGAAGAATGGAGAAATCAAGGAATACGAATTTAATCCCAAAGATTACGGGTTTGGTTTATGTGAAACGGAAGACCTACTGGGAGGGAGTCCTGAGGAAAATGCCGAAATCACGAAATCGATATTATCAGGCGCCAGGGGGCCGAAACGGGATATTGTTATTCTGAACACTGCCGCGGCAATAATTGTTTCAAAAAAAGCCGACGATTTTTCTGAAGCAATTTCATTAGCAGAAAAGTCCATCGACTCGGGAGAAGCCAATCAAAAACTTGAAAAACTTATCAAACTAACACAGACATAAGGCGGCGAAGCCGCAAGCTGACAGCTTTTTATACTATCTGGCCCAACCTTTGGAGGTCATTGATCGTCCTTATTATTGCTTTTTCCTGGGTGTGGGTAAATTTGTCAAACTGAATTCCACATGAGTTGGGATACATGCTCCTTATGACTCCGGAAAAGAGAAATGATTTTTGGCCCTGAAAAAAAATCTCCCCATGCACAACCACTCCCTCTACCCAGTTTTTTTCGATTTCTTTTTCAACTGTTGATAACTCAAGGCAGATTCCACCAAGTGAAAGATCTTTAACGATAACAGTTGTTTTTCTAATTTTTATGTAGCAATGCTTTTGGTTGGTAATAGAAACACGTATGCTTTTTCGACTATTGCGCGAAAGCCGTTTATTCGCAGGAAGGATATCCAGTTTTTTTTCTGTTGCGGGCTTAGCCTTTTTGAGGTCTTCTTTCTCCTTCAAAGATACTCTCAGTTTTAAAACTTCCTCTCCTATTGAGCTTAAATCTTCTTGAAGAGAAATAATTAGCTGATTATCGTTGTTAATTTTATTTCTCAGGCTCAAAATTATATTGCGATAAATCCTACGACTCGTTTTTGGCTCTTTTTGGAAAAAAGTACTTAATTCATTTTGCGTTATCGTAAGACTAATTGCGTCATATACAGCTTTTACAGTTGCATTTCTCGACTCCTCGGCAAAAAGCCCAATTTCTCCAACCAGCACAGGTGGTTCCAGGGAACAGACTCGTGACTTACCCTTATAAATATCCACTTGACCCGTTAAAATAATGGCCATGCTTAAGCTCGGATCTCCCTCTTTAAAAATAATATCTCCTGCTTTAAATTCATGATGTCGACAGTTCACGAGAAACTTTACCAGTTTTTCAATAGGAAGACCATGGAATAACGAAGTATTTTTTATAATATGAACATGTTTCTTTACTATTTTTTTAAGGTCTTCAGACATAAATTTTTTTCATAATACAACTGCTTTAATCACAATGCAAACTATTAATTCAATTTAAATATTTATTGAAGACTCTCCCACAGATTGCCTCTGCTGGCCATTATTTAGTGATAAATTTTGTATTCATATATTATTATGATAAGATTTTTTTTACCTTTTATGATAGTCCTGCTTTTTGGTAAACTTGATGCTGAAACCTTATAAAAATAAATGGCCGAAGGTATCTCCCGCAGCATTCATAGAAAATTCAGCTCAGATTATAGGCGATGTCACAATAGGCGAGGAATCCAGCGTCTGGTTTAACGCAATTGTACGCGGCGATGTGAATTATATTCGCATCGGCAGCCGGACAAATATCCAGGACGCTACTGTGATTCATGTAACACACGACACCCATCCAACGATTCTCGAAGATGACATTACGGTGGGGCATTCTGCTACCATACACGGCTGCACTATAAAATCCAGGGTGCTTATAGGTATGGGAGCAATTATATTAGACGGCGCGGAGGTTGAGTCAGACTGCATTATAGCCGCCGGCGCCCTTGTCACAGAGGGGAAAAAAATTCCTTCCGGCTGGATGGCAATGGGAGTACCCGCAAAACCTGTCAGGGAGCTAACCAAGCAGGAACGCGTCTCCCTGCTTGAACACGCGCAAAACTATATCAAATACAAAAATATTTATATTAATAAAGCTTAATAGGGCATAGATTAACACAGGTTTTTCATGGTTTTTTTTATTCTTAAATTAATTCCTTCGCGTTCTTTGCGGTAAAATATTAAAATGATTCTAAAAAAAATAATCGAAGAAAAAAAAAGAGAACTCAAAAATTCCAAAAGTTCTGCTGCGCTTAAAGAACTCAAAAAAAGAGCGGTAGACGCAAAAGGCAACAGAGAGTTCAAGAAATCACTTCAAAGAGAAGACTTCATCAATATAATCGCGGAAATAAAAAAGGCTTCTCCTTCCAAAGGAATCATCCGTAAGGATTTTAATCCAGTTGAAATAGCTGAAATCTATCAGGATAATGGAGCAACCTCAATTTCCGTCCTTACGGATAAAACATTTTTTCAGGGCGATATTGAATATTTAAATCAAATTAGAAGCAAGGTATCACTGCCCTTGTTAAGGAAAGATTTTATCATAGATGAGTTCCAGCTTTATGAAGCAAAAGCGTATGGGGCAGACGCGGCTCTTTTAATCGCGGCTGTTCTTGACAGAAGTCAATTAGCCGAATATATGGAGTTGAGCCGGGAGATAGGACTGGAAAATCTGGTTGAAGTACATTCATTCAAAGACCTGGAAAAAACAATGTATTGTGAAGCTGAAATAATAGGAATTAATAATAGAGACCTTCAAACCTTTGAGATATCATTGAAAACCTCCTTTGACCTGGCACGGGAAATACCAAAAGATAAGGTAATAGTCAGTGAAAGCGGCATAAACACCCATGAAGATATCGTTTCTTTGCAAAAAAGCGGTGTTAATGCATTTCTAATCGGCGAAGCTTTGATGGAAGAAAAAGATATAGCAAAAAAACTGAAAGAACTGATTGGCTGAACTTAGATTCCCGCTTTCGCGGGAATGACATAAAACCTTGAGGTGTCATTCCCAGCATGTCATTCCCGCACCCTCCCCGCTTAAAGCGCGCGAGGACAAGTTTTAGCTGGAATCTATAAACATTGAAATTCCTATACATCAAATTGAAATGATCAAAGTAAAGATTTGTGGCATTACAAATAAAGAAGACGCGTTATACGCTGTGGAGTGTGGAGCGGACGCCCTCGGATTTATATTCTACAACAAAAGCCCTCGCTATATTGAACCGGATAATGCGAAAGCAATAATTGCCGCCCTACCTCCCTTTCTTACAACCGTGGGAGTATTTGTAAATGAAGATTTTAATGACATCCGGGATATCACACTGCTGACCGGTATTTCTGCCATTCAACTCCATGGGGACGAATCTCCATCATATTGCAATTTAGTTGAGGGCAAACTCATTAAAGCCATAAGAGTTAAAAATGAAAAATCCATTGCGCTTCTTAAAAAATATACTGTTGATGCTTTTTTGTTAGATAGCTTTGATAAAAATAACTTTGGAGGAAGTGGGCTGACCTTTGACTGGAAGCTGGCAGAAAAAGCAAAACAATTTGGAAAAATAATTCTTGCGGGAGGATTAACTCCGAATAATGTTGAAGAAGCAATTAAAAAAGTAATACCCTACGGAGTGGATGTCAACAGTGGAGTGGAAAAACACTCCGGCATTAAAGATAAAAATAAGGTTAAGAAATTCATACTAAAGGCAAAAGCTCATGGATATTGATAAAGATTATAAAGAAAAGATTAGAAAATTAGCGATAAAACAAGATTTAAAGTTTGTAATTCTTTACGGTTCACTAGCAAAAAATATTCAAAATATTGGTAGTGACATTGATATCGCAGTGCTGGGCAATAAAGAAATTGTCTTTGATGATATAATCGAATTAAACAATGAATTTTCTGA
The DNA here is from genome assembly GCA_965367285.1 of uncultured bacterium. Classification (GTDB taxonomy): domain Bacteria; phylum Nitrospinota; class Nitrospinia; order CAJXCL01; family CAJXCL01; genus CAJXCL01. Next base: position 5,429 of record CBDUII010000057.1, on the reverse strand, counting down.
TATCTTTCAGGTTAAAGAAATAGATGTCAAATCCTTGCATAATGTTGGCCCACTATTTCGTTACCAGGTAATGAGTAACAGCATATTGCTTTATGGCAGTATGCATGATTACAACTCATTTAGAGCTTACGCGTTTCGAGATTACTGCGACAGCAAAAGCCTTTTTGATCTCAAATTGAAAATAATCAATTTGAGAATTAAGGATTTAAAAAAAATAAATGACTGATAAAGATTTCATTAGAGAAAAAATAAATTTAATTACGAGGGATTTGGAAAGATTGAAAATATTTTCAGATATGACTTTCGGTGAAATTGTAAAAGATTATATTAAATATGCCGCTGTTAAAAATTTTCTAATGGAAATCATTGGAAGAGGCATAGATATAAACGAGCATTTAATTGCAAACCTTTCAATACCGGAAATGGATGTGCCAAAAACATATAAAGATACTTTTCTGAGCCTGGCAAAATTCAATATTCTGCCTGCTGATTTTGCTCAGGAAATAAGCAAAAGCGCTGGTTTTAGAAATGCTATTGTGCATGAGTATAATGATATTGTTAAGAATGATGTTTATAAAACTATAGGAGAAGCCATAAAGCAATATACGAAATATTGTGATCATATTTTAAAGTTTTGTGAAAATATCTAACGATTTTTAAGATAATTTAGTTTATAAGCCTTTGCTGAAAACTGATAGCTGACACATGAAGGCTTTTTTTATGAAACCAGATAAAACAGGGCATTTTGGAAAATTCGGAGGCCGGTATGTTATAGAAACACTCATGCCGGCTTTACTGGAACTTGAAAAAGTGTATAGCTCTGTTCAAAAGGATCCTAAGTTTAAAAAAGAGTTCCAATACTATTTAAAAGAATATGTCGGGAGACCTACCCCTCTCTTTTTCGCTGAAAGGCTAACAAAAAGATTGGCCGGCGCGAAAATCTACTTAAAACGTGAAGACCTGAACCATACCGGCGCTCATAAAATAAACAATACCATCGGCCAGGCGTTATTGACCAAACGGATGGGCAAAAGAAGAGTCATCGCGGAAACCGGCGCAGGTCAACACGGTGTGGCCACAGCAACAGCCGCGGCACTCTTTGGACTGGATTGCGAAGTTTTTATGGGTGATGAGGATATTGAGCGGCAGGCTCTGAACGTATTCAGAATGAAATTATTAGGAGCTAAAGTAACAGCGGTCTCTGCAGGAACAAAAACACTTAAAGATGCTACTTCCGAAGCACTGAGAAATTGGATTACCACTGTCAGGGATACTCACTATATTATCGGCTCTGTTGTAGGACCACACCCCTACCCCATGATTGTAAGAGATTTTCAATCGATAATCGGTAAAGAAACTAAGAAGCAAATCTTGCAGATCGAAAAAAAATTACCTGATCTTATTGTCGCGTGCGTCGGTGGCGGAAGTAATTCTCTTGGGATTTTTCATCCCTTTTTTAACGATAAAAAAGTTAAGTTTATCGGTGTGGAAGCCGCGGGATACGGTCTGAAAACAGGCAAACACGGCGCTTCATTATCAGCAGGTACTCCCGGTGTTTTACATGGCAGCATGAGCTATCTGCTGCATAATTACGACGGACAGGTTTCTCCAGCTCATTCCATTTCAGCAGGGTTAGACTATCCCGGTGTAGGTCCCGAGCATAGCTATTACAAGAAAATCAAAAGGGCAAAGTACGTGACTATCACCGACAAAGAGGCTTTAAAATGGTTTCAGATATTCTCTAAAGACGAGGGAATTATACCGGCTCTGGAAAGCGCCCATGCTATTGCGTATGCGGCGAAAATCGCTCCTTCCATGAAGAAAAGCCAGGTCCTGGTAATTTGTCTTTCGGGACGAGGTGACAAAGATGTCAAACAGGTTTCAGACATTCTAAAAGAGTAAACGTTAAGTAAGAAATTTTTTTGACAGGATGGACTGGATTTTCTTTTTGGAGTGCAATAACCGAGTATATAGTGTGCCACTCACTTCAAAAATGCGTGGCACATAAAATTCATGTTTATCCTGTTATCCTGTCTGATTATTTAAAAATGAATAAAATTGAAAAAACATTTCAGGAATTAAAACAAAAGAATCAAAAAGCTCTAATTGCCTTTATCACGGCAGGCGACCCTGACATTGGTTCTACTGTTCAATATATCCACGCTCTTGAAAAAGGCGGGGCGGATATTATAGAACTCGGGGTGCCCTTTTCAGATCCTTTAGCTGACGGTCCTGTAATTCAAAAATCAGCGCTGAGGGCTCTTCAATCAGGAACCACCCTGAAAAAGATTATTCATATGGTTAGCATGGTAAGAAAGACCTGTTCTGTTCCAATCATATTAATGAGCAGCTATAATCCTGTCTTTCGGTATGGAGAAAAAGCTTTTGTAAAAGACGCTGTAAACGCTGGCGTGGATGGGATCATTGTGCCGGACCTGCCGCCGGAGGAAGCAGCACCATTAAGTAAATTATCAAAAAATAAAGGGCTTGACATGATATTCTTGCTTGCCCCCACAAGCACCGAGGAACGAATTAAAATTGTTTCCAAATTGAGTGGAGGCTTCATTTATTATGTTTCATTAACTGGTGTAACCGGAACCAGAAAAAAACTGGCAAAAAATTTAAAAACAAATATCTCAAAAATTAAACTAATATCATCAAAACCGATTGCCATAGGATTTGGAATATCGACCCCGGAACAGGCAGCCTTTTCCGCCGGAATCTCCGATGGAGCCATAGTTGGAAGCGCTATAGTTAAAATTATTGAAAAAAATTCAAACTCTAATGAAGCCTCAAAGGAAATCAAGCAATTTATTAATTCCATGAAAGAAGCCATCCTAAACCTTTAAACCTTAATGCCATTTACAGTCAATTAAAAAGAAAAGGCCTGGGTAGATTATGAGATGGGAAAACATCTCCTTTGCGTTTCTGCGAGAAATTTATTTGAAGTAAATCAAAAGGGATGGAGCGGGAGACGAGATTCGAACTCGCGACTTCAACCTTGGCAAGGTTGCACTCTACCACTGAGTTACTCCCGCATTTTCGTCACACTGAAAGAAATTCCAATATACTTCACACATAAATAAAAATCAATTATTTACCTTATTTAAATACCAAACCCATTGCTAATATTTAACTGCGCCTGTTTTACTATTTTTTTCTATTTTCATCATTTCAACTGAAGCCGTTCCCGGATAAACTCTATGAAAAGCATCCTCTCCCCCAATTTTTTTAACGAGGTATAAACTATAATTATCAAAGTGAAAATCAGGAAGTTTGATAAACTCTTTTTTAAGCCTTTGCTTTTCCTTGTGGTAGTTTTCAATTCTCTTTTTATCTTCTTCTTTTTTTGCAATATAAAAATCTTCTCCTTTACGGCTTAAAGCTTTATCAAACAAATGAACGATTTTGTGTTTTTTTGGCAATTCTATTATCTGTTTTTCAACAGCCGCATTTTCCCCTTTTACATCATCTGTTTTTTTATCACTCCATTTTTCTTCAATAAATCATCACTGTTTTTTATCGATTGAAATTTCACATCACGCTCCTTTAATGGTATCTGAGAAGCTTTTTCTTTTCCAGTAAAGAATTCCCCAGCCCAATATTGCTCACGCGGTTTCGGGTATTTCTTAAAAATTTCTCTTGCTGTTATACTCTTCAGCATCTGAACTATCTGGGCTGGAGAATATTTTGGAGTGGCATCAACAAACAAATGAACATGGTCAGGCACCAATGCCAGCTCCACTATTTCAAGGTCAAACTCCTTACAAAACTTTCTTATCAGGAAATACATATATGCTCTGATAGAAGCTTTTAATATCGGTTTTCGATATTTAGGGATTATGACAATATGGTATCTAATATGAAATACACAATGTGCTCCTTTGCTAACCATTTGCATAACATAGCACAATCCCTAAATATAAAAACCCTCAATTTGATACCAATTCATCTCCACAGCAAGCTGTGGAGTATTCTTGGCATATTTTTATAAAAAATTGAAACAACATGTTGATAAGATTAAAACTGAAATAAGTTGAGCCATAAGCAGACTGGATTTGTTTTTCTGATAACTTCAGTAAACTGAGGGAATAGTATTGTGTATATAGGAGTAAATCTATTTTATGAGGGAAAGGTCAGAATCTCAAAAAGAGCATGACATCTATATTATCATAATTGTAAAACTGTGTGAGTGAAGCTCCCCGACCAGAGGTCTGGGATTCATGGTTTTGATCCTCAGGCAGGATTAAAAACTGAATCCTTAATAATACGCCAATATCTAATATAATAATAAGTGTTTTAACATTATGATACTGTGTAGTTGTTTTTATGGATACATTGGGAAATCCATTAATTCTGAGCATTGATGATGACCGGGATATATTAAAGTTGATAGAAAAGTACGTCTCGAAAAGCGGATTTAACATTGTTACTTTTGACAGGGTCGCTAAAGCCCGTACCTTTCTTGAAGAAGTTAAGCCGGACCTTATCCTTGTTGATATTAAAATGCCGGAAACGAACGGCTATGAATTTTCTCTCAGCCTTCAGAATAACAACAAATTTTCTTCTATTCCTGTTGTCTTTTTAAGTGCTTTGCGAAGAGAGCAGGATAAAGCTCAAGCCTTTGCTTCCGGAGCAGTTGATTATTTGATCAAGCCCATTGATAAAGAAAAATTAATCAAAACTATTAAAACAAATTTACGGAAAAGCAACGAATGGGACCTCATGGATCGCAAAGCAAAATTTAGCGAGATCCAAAAGTTCCACCCCGATTTTAGAAAATTTAGAGGTTTTTTATTTCTGAAACTTGGTCTGCCTTCTAATGAAAGAAACAAAATCAAAAGTGTTAGGATTTTTCAATTGTACTCAATCGCTCCTGAATTAGGAATCACCAGCAGGCATCTGGCAAAGTTTATTGCTGAAAATACCGGTTTGTCCTATATTCCGTTTATCAATCCGGAGGATATTCAATTAGGAGTTCTCCCGGTTCCGTTTTGCAAGAGAAACTTTGTCATCCCGGCCAATGACGAGCTTGGTCAACTTACCTTTATATTAAGCAACCCTTTTAATCTTGAACTCATGGACATTCTGCAAAAACAATTTCCGTCAGGGCAGCAAAGCAAATTCACAATATCCGCGCCTGAAACAATCGAGTCGATATTAAAATATAGCCCTGATGCGCCGGTTAAAAAGATCACTTTTGTTAAAGACAAACAAAAAAAAGGATTGAAAAAACTGGAAATAGCTAAAAAATTATCTAAAGCAGCGCTTGAAGATAGTCCCGCAGTATTTATTTCTGACAATATTATTGACTTTGCAATTTCTGAAGGGGCGAGCGATATCCATATTTAACCAAAAGAAAAAGAAAACATGTATCGATTCCGTATTAGCTGCGATATGAGGAATGTCTATTCCTTTAATACATATAC
>CBDUII010000056.1:0-10223 GCA_965367285.1 uncultured bacterium | reverse complement strand
GAAGTAATCCCGGGGATCAGTTCATTTCAAGCCGTCGCCGCTGCTTTATGCTTGGAGTTAACCATACCGGAAGTCTGCCAGACTATTACCATCAGCCGTGTTAAAGGCAAGACACCCGTACCGGACAAGGAAGACCTTAAAGAAATTATTAAAACACGCCCTACCCTGTTTCTTTATTTGTCCATAAACAAACTTGATGAAATTGTTGAGACATTAAAAACCAGTTATTCTCCTGAAACACCAATAATTATTGCTTATAAAGTAAGCTGGCCTGAGGAAGAGATTATTGAGGGAACTTTAGAAAATATATTAAAAAAAACGACAGGAAAAAAAATCACAAAAACCGCTTTGATATTAGTGGGTGAAGTTCTCTTAAAGAAAAATATTTCCTCTAAACTTTATGATAAAAACTTTAGTCATGAGTATAGGAGGGGAAAAGTGCCTAAAATTTAAAGTGCCTAAAATGCCTAAAGTTAAATTGAATAATGCTATAACTTTAACCTTCCTGGATTCCCGATAAGAGCATTCGGGAATGACAAATAGATCAGACTTCTCATAGGGGGCTTTTTTTCAACGCTTATCTTTGAGAAAACATAGACACTTTAGCTCACTTAATTCGTATTTAGAATTTATTAAAAATATGTCTTGCGCAATCATTACTATTACAACTCATGGTTTGTTGGTAGCAAAAAAACTGCAAGAAACCCTGAACGGAGACCTTTATGCTCCTAAAAATATCATTAACGACAACAATTCAAACATTTCTGCCTATGAAACAACTACAAAAGAGCTAATTGAAAAGCTATGGAAGCGTTATAATTCATTTATCTTTATTATGGCGCTGGGGATTGTAACCCGGCTTATTAAAGATCACATCCAGGACAAGTTTAAAGACCCAGCAGTTGTTGTTGTTGATGAAATGGGACGCTATGCTATAAGCGCTCTTTCAGGTCATGAAGGAGGCGCTAACCGTCTGGCGGAAAAGGCAGCATTGATCTGCCGGGGAGATTTTGTTATCACCACCGGATCGGAAGCGACTAAGACATTAATCGCCGGGATGGGCTGCAGGCGGGGGACGTCCACAATTCAATTAGAAGAAACCTTGCTCGAAGGACTCAAGCAAATTAATCGTAATGTAAATGAAGTAAGACTAATAGCGAGTGTGGAAGATAAAAAAGATGAGAAAGGTTTCTTTCAGCTTTCTGAAAAGCTGAATATCCCCTTAAAGTTCATTTCTAAATCATTAATAAAAACAGTAGAAGATAATTTTACCAAATCAGAAATAGTAAAGAAATCATTAGGGATTTATTCGGTAGCAGAGCCTTGCGCCATATTAGGAGGATTCAGATGTCAAATGGTACTGCCAAAAACAAAGTTTTCACAAACAACCATAGCAATAGCCGAGGAAAAGTTTTCGTAGTTGGAACTGGTCCGGGAAATATAGACCAGTTAACCCCTCTTGCCGTTGATGCCATAAAAAAATCGACGTCAGTCGTTGGTTACAATCGTTATGTGGATTTAATAGCGGAGATAATCAAAGACCAAAAACTATATACATCAGGCATGACGGAGGAGGTTGACCGATGCAGGAAAGCTTTGGAATTAGCAGGGAACGGGGAAACAGTCGTTATTGTTAGCAGTGGAGATCCCGGTATTTACGGCATGGCAGGTCTGATACTGGAATTAAATCAAAACAAACAACTTGAAGTAGAGATTATACCCGGCATTTCAGCCGTTAACGCGGCAGCTTCCTTATTAGGCGCTCCTCTGTCACATGACTTTGCTGTTATCAGTTTAAGCGACCTCCTTACTCCATGGGAAGTTATTGAAAATAGAATTAAGTGCGCGGCAGAAGGAGATTTTGTCATCGCAATTTACAACCCAAAAAGCAAAAAAAGAGTAAGCCAGATCATTATTGCCAGGGATATTATTAAGAAGTACCGCTCCGGTACTACACCGGCAGGCATCGTTACCAACGCTTTTCGAGAAAAACAATCAATTGTTATAAGCGATTTAGATAATTTTGCTGACGAAGAAATCAATATGCTTTCAATTATAATAATCGGCAACAGCCAAACTGCCCTGCATGATAACAGGTTGATTACTCCGAGAGGCTATGAGAATAAATATGCCAAAACTTTTGCTTAAAAACGGAACAGTAATTGATCCTAAATCAAATAAGAATAATGTTCTGGATGTTTTAATTGACGGCAGCAGAATTAAAAAGATTGGCAGAAATATTAAATATAAAAATGCAGAAATTATAAATGCAAAAGGATTGATAATAACTCCGGGGCTTGTCGATGTGCACGTCCATTTGAGGGAGCCGGGACAGGAATATAAGGAGACGATTGAATCAGGTTCCAGGGCCGCGGCAGCGGGAGGTTTTACAACGGTTGTCATGGAACCTAACACAGTCCCACCCGCAGACACCCCTTCAAGAATAGCAAGAGTACTGGAGATAGCAAGAAATGCCGGTATAATCACTATTTATACCAAGGCATGCATTTCAAAAGGACTTAGAGGGGACAGGCTTTCTGATGTAAAAGCTTTAAAAAATGCTGGGGCTGTGGCTATTTCTGATGATGGCAATCCTGTTGCTGGTAAAAAATTAATGTATAACGCATTAAAAGAAAGTAAAAAAGCCAATACTCTGGTAAGTCCGCACTGTGAAGAATCAAATTTTTATAGAAATCAACAGAAATTAAAAATTAAACAAAAGAAACAGTCTCATCATTTTATAGGCGACGCAAGGTTTACTGAGAAACCCTACTGTTCAGAAGCAAATTTCATTAAGAGAGACATAGAACTGGCAAAAAAAACAGGCGCAAAGCTTCATATCTCTCATGTCAGTCTTGCCGAATCCATAGAGATGATTGCTGACGCAAAAAATGATGGCGTTAATATCACTGCCGAGGCAGCGCCACATCACCTGCTTCTGACAGAAAAAAATGCGAAAAAAACAGGAACGAACGCTAAAGTCAATCCACCATTAAGAACACAAAAAGATATGGACGCTATAAGAGAAGGGCTGATTAACGGCACCATTGATATTATCGCGAGTGATCATGCTCCACATGCAATACAGGAAAAAGCTTTAAAATGGGAAAAGGCTCCTTTTGGATTAATAGGTTTGGAAACAACCTTAGCTTTAGTATTAACGTATCTGGTAAAACCAGGTTTATTAACCATGTCTCAAGCAATAGAGAAAATGAGCATTTTGCCTGCAAAGATTTTCAAGTTAAAAGCAGGATATTTAGCCTCAGGCTCTAAAGCAGACATAACCATAATTGATCCGAAAAAGAAATGGACGATCGATTCCTCCAAATTTTACTCAAAAGGCAGGAACTGTCCATTTGATGGCTGGGAAGTTCAAGGAAAAGCTGTGATGACTATTGTAAAAGGCAGGATTGTTATGAAAGACGGGAAAATTATAGTTTAGGAGAAAAGAAGTAGAGCGTACTAACTAATCTTACTGCTTCCTGTTCCCCTCCCCTGTTTCACTGAATTGCTATTCTATTTCTTTCCAGTTGGCGACATCCTGATCTTCTCCGCTACCGCCTTGCATACCATCAGCTCCATAAGAAAAGATATCGTATTCTGACTTGTTTTCTCCGGGATATACATACATGTATGGTTTTTGCCATGGATCTTTAGGTACAGCCTTTCTAAGATATGGCCCATCCCATCTATCTATGCCGGGGTTTTCTCGCAGAGAATTGAGTCCCTCCTCGGTCGTGGGATAACGTCCAACATCAAGTCGCATCGTGTCCAGCGCAATACCAAAAGACTCTATTTGAACTTTTGCAGCCTTTATTTTGGACTTTCCAACATGGCTGAAAAATTTCGGAGCAACAAACGCTGCCAGCAATCCAAGGATGATCATAACTACCAGCAACTCAAGGAGAGTGAATCCTTTGTTATCTAAAATTTGCTTTAACAGTTTTTTTGGCATAATAATTTTCTACGAATTTTCAAGTTTTAAGATAGTCCATATTTAAGAAAATATCAACAAAAAAACCTGTCTAAACTTTTTTGATTTTTTGAAGCAAGGGAAAAAGGATTAGCCCATTCGGGCGAGCTAAAAGAAGTAGGCAGTAAGCAAATAAATGAGACATTACAGCCCACTCCACAGAACGACAAAACTGTCATTCCCTCATGCTTTTAGCGGGAATCCATGAAGGAACCGAACAGTCTGGATGCCCGATAAAAGCATTCGGGCATGACATAATTGGTGATGAATAATATTTTTATTTTTTATCATGTTGATTTTAAAGCAATAAAAATGGTATTTCCTATACAATCAAGATAAGAAATATAGTGTATCTCTCAACAGCAGAGGGATAACTTAAAAACAGACAGTGTGGATAGGGGACTGACTGTTTTAAATTTGTATTTACTTTTCAAACTTCCACTGTAAAAGCTGGTATTCTTCATTCTTCTGATCTTATTAATCTTTTAAATGTTTGTGAATTTTATCTAAAAGTGTTTTTTGCTTGAACGGCTTACCGAGGTAATCACAGGCTCCTGCTTTGATTGCTTGAGTCACATGTTTTTTTTCATGTCTGGAAGTAACCATTACAAAAGGTACATCCGCATAAGATGGATGTGCCCGGATCATTTCTATCAGTTCAAAGCCGTTCATATGGGGCATTTCAACATCAATCAACCCCGAATTTATTTTTGCGGTAGTGGCTGAAAGAATTTTCAAACATTCCTTCGGATCCTGAGCTTCAATAATATCTAAATTGGCCTCTTTTAAATAATGTTTAAGCGTTTCCCTGACAATAGTACTGTCGTCAACAATGAGGATAGTTTTTTTATTTGCTTTACTCATTCGAACCTTAGTTAGTAACCCAAAAATATAAATTCTGGAAAGCGGTGGAAATTTGGATATTTAAAACTAAGGCATAATTGTAGCACATTGGGAAAGGTTTTTGCGCCACTCTTTTATTGCTAAGTAACCGGGCTATGTTAGTACTTTGGCATCTCTACTCTTTAGCCATTTTTAGCGCAGCATAGCCGTCTTTTACATTTTCTGAAATGGTGATATTTGGGAAGGTGAGATAATAAGTTCAAAAACATTAAAAAAACTCCTGAAAAAAAGAGGGGTTTGGAAATTTGACCTGCTCTCTACAAAACCGTGTCAATTTTTGTGGAACAGGTCAATCATCTTTCTGTATTTTTAACCCCTATAACTTACCAGTCTTTTAATTTCTACTTTCACGCTTTGGGCTTGCCGCTGTGTTTGAGCCCTTACTTGATTTCTAAACCTCTGCAAATTTCCACCTACCTGCGGTACTGATGTTCTTACACGTTGAACAGTCACAAATATCACTCCTCTCTCTAAATTTAAGTTTTATTTTATTAACGGACTACCAGAAAAATTACTTTACACTTATTTAAATTGGGGGGCATGACACCCTAATGATTGAGCTTTATACTATTACACTGTAAAAACTTGTTTTTTGAACAAACCTGAGCTTGGCTCTGGAAGTTTTTTTGATGGTTCTCCAGGGCGGAAGCCCTATTTGGTCGTAGCAACTTGCCGCTTTATGCGGCTTCTTATCAGATTTTGCGATGTGAGTATAAACCTGCGCAGAAAGAGTATGCCCATAACGAGCAGAAGACACATATACCAATGTGGTTTTTTTGCTATGTGCATCATTGCAGAAATCTTCGTGTGTAAAATACAACTTGCCAATTTTATTGTTTCAACCATACTTAAACATATCGGCATCTGAAAAGATTTTCTTGATATCTAATCATCCTTTTGCTTTTTCCCTAACATAGAGCAAAGCACCGATAACATGCCGTATTCATTACCTTCCTTCTATCCACATAGGTATTTTCCCCCGTTTTTTAGTTCGCCAAACACATCGATTACCATTGAAAGGTAGTTACCTTCAATTGTTGGAATCATTATTTCCAGAAATCGTTATTTTTGGGTTTATATTTCCATAACAACTGGAATCTATGGTTTGATGCTGCCTGTTGTGCCTGATACTTTTGTTAATACCATGAATTATATTAAATGGCGCAGTATTAGAAAAGAGAAGGGGTAGAGATCAACCAACCTCTACCCCCAGAGGAGGATAAATGATGAAAAAATTCTCACCAAAAATCCTATATATTACTTATCGAAAGACCACTTAGATTTCTAAAGCAGGTATAAAAATAAATTCTTGTTATCTGCATAATTCTTTATCAAGTTCATTAAATACGTTGAGCAGTTTGACTGGATTTCATTGTATCGAGAAGTAAAATCATTATAGCAAAAATTGGCCCCAACGGGACTCGAACCCGTGTCTTCAACGTGAGAGGCTGATGTCCTGGGCCACTAGACGATGGGGCCAAATAGGAATTAAAGCGGTTTAACTATTTGGTTGCCTAATCTACTTAGTTTTAACATGGTTGTCAATATTTATGTAAATCCCTAAATATTGACTTATCTAATTCAAATGATAGAATTTTCTTAATGCAAATGTTTAACTTAAAACTATGGTAAGAATCGGAATAATTGGCGCTGGAACCTGCTCACAGGAAGTTTATAAAATTGCTGAAAAACTTGGAAAACTGATTGCTGAACGCGGAGATATTTTGATATGCGGAGGTCTGGGGGGTGTTATGGAAGCGGCGGCTAAAGGGGCAAAATCAAAGGGCGGCACCACCATCGGTATCCTGCCAGGTTTTAGTGCAGAAGATGCCAACCCCTTTATCGATATACCTGTCGTAACCGGCTTAAGCCATGCCAGAAATGTTATTATAGTTCGAAGTTCGGATATCCTTATTGCTGTAGCAGGTAAATACGGCACCCTGTCTGAAATTGCCATTGCCTTGAAATTAGGAAAACCGGTTATAGGAATATGTTCATGGAATGTCAGTAAAGATATTTTCCAGACCCAATCTCCTGAGGAAGCCATTAATTTAGTTGACAAATTAATTAAAGAAGGCCGTCTTTATGATAAACAGGATTAAACTCCTAAAAATAACGACCTGTCTTTTCTTGCTGGCCTTTGTTTTCGGATGTTCCTCTCCTTTAAAGCTAAAGCTAATCTTTAAATCCAAAGGAAAAACAAAAGGGGTATATCATAAAGTCAAGAAGGGCGAGACTCTATGGAGAATAGCAAAAACATACCATATTAACTTTAAGAAACTGAAAAGAGTAAATCATATTAAAAATGAAAATAAACTTAAAGCAGGCACAAAGCTGTTTATCCCCGGAGCAAAAAAGGTTCTCAAGGTTAAACCTGTTAAGCCTCTGGTTAAAAAAGTTTCTTTGGACAGGAGGGTTCCCTCAATTAAAAGAAAAGGTTTTTTTTATTGGCCTTTGAAAGGCACACTCACTTCTCGGTATGGAATCCGAAAGAATCAGAAACATGACGGTATAGATATAGCAGCACCAAAAGGTTCCACTATTCATGCGGCAGCTTCAGGGAAAGTCATCTTCAGTGGCTGGGGACCAACCGGTTATGGCAAAATGGTTATTATCAAACACAAACAAAATTGGGTAACCGTCTATGCCCATAACTCTAAAAACCTCGTTAAAAAAAACCATGGAGTAAAAAAAGGCGAGAAGATTGCTTTAGTGGGAGCAACAGGCCGTGCAACAGGTCCTCACCTTCACTTTGAGTTGCGAAGCTACAGGGAGCCTGTAGATCCCCTTAACTACCTAAAATAAATTATAGCTTTATAAAAATCTCCGCAAATGGTAATATAATTTACGTGGAAATTGACTTAAAAAGCAGAATAAGGGATATTCCTGATTTTCCAAAACCAGGGATTGTTTTTAAAGATATCACAACTTTACTTCAAGATTTTGATGCTTTCCAACTTTCTATAAATATGCTTGCGAAGCAGCATCAAAATAATAAGATAGATAAAGTTGCTGGGATTGAAGCCCGGGGGTTTATCTTCGGCGCGGCCGTAGCATATGCTATGAATACCGGTTTTATTATAATACGGAAACCGGGGAAACTCCCTTACCAGACCGTTAAGCAAACTTACGAACTGGAATACGGTTCCGATGAAATTGAAATTCATGAGGATGCCATAAAATCCGGAGAGCGGATTTTACTTGTTGATGACCTCCTTGCCACCGGAGGAACAATGGCGGCTGCCGCAGAATTAATACGCAAAATAGGTGGTGAGATCGTTGGTATTTCTTTTGTGATTGAGTTGACTTTTTTGCATGGTCGAGAAAAATTGGAAGACTATAATATTCATTCACTTATTAAATACTGAAATTTTATTTGGAATTTATCATTTGAAAATTGGAGATTAAAAACATATGGGCGTTGTTGTAGAAGAAAAGTGTCCGAATTGCAAGGAAACCGTGTATATGCCGCTTCATTGTCCTCAGATGCGTTGCCCGAATTGCAAGGAAGCAGATATAATTAATAGCCGAAGGGAAAAAGAGAAAGACTTATTAATTGAAAAAAATGAACAGTTAATGAAAAAGCCTCACGTTTTTAAGTCCTTTAAAATAAAAATCGCGACATGCCCAAAATGTGGAACTGAATTTTCCTGTTCACAGTCCCTATCAAAAGGGAAAATATTTTGTCCTAAATGCAGCACCTCCGTGTCAATAAGCCAGGAGGAGGAATAGGTAATGCTCAATGAACAATATAAACCAAATTATGATTACTTATCAATTGACAATTGCTAACTGGTAATTGCTAATTTTTAATTTTCCCCTGCAATTCTATTGAATCAGAAAGTCTTCAAGCTCCACTGTCTTAATTTCTCCACCCTTTACTATCTGGTTTAATTTTGCATGAAGTTCTTTACGAAGCTTTTCCTGGACAAACTGAATCTCTTTATAAAATTTTCCTTCAAAATACTTTTCAATAATACTTTCAACCTTCTCTTCAAAAACAGGAAAACCATTTTTAATCTGTTCGTAGACTCTCCGATCGTCAATATCCAGTTTAATATTTACACTCATTACCCTTGTTTCGTCCTGGCTGAAGACCACCGGAACAATAGAACCTATACTTATTGACCTGACTCTTCCTTTAGACACAGGATAAGTTGCCCCCTGAATGATACTTTGCTTCGTCTCTCTTTTCTGTGCTGATACCTCTTTCTTTTCTTTTACCACTGTACTCCGATCACCTGGCTCACTCTCTTTTACTGGATGGGGTTTGGTAGTTTCAGCTTTTTTAGCGCCCTGTGCCACCATAATTGTCTCTTTATCATCAACCTTAGCAATCGTCACTTCGCTGTCTCCCGGTTTACTAAAATACCAGTAACCTCCCCCTGACATTAAGAAAATGGCTAAGAAAGCCGGTATAAGAAATTTTACAACCTTTTTCTTATCCGTAATAAAGAAAATCACCATATCTTTATAAAATAGAATTTTTTCCTTTAGAGGTTCTTGTTCACTCTCTGATAAGGCTTCAATGTCAGTTTCCACCCCTTCTTCAGATATTTCCTCGTTCATACCATCTGCTGCTTCTGATGTTTCAAAATCGGATAATTCACTTTCTGTCGCAGCAACCTCTTCTTCTGAAGGAGGTACCTCCATAGCTGTTGTTTCCTCTTTAATTTCTGCCATGGTCTCACCGGCATCATCAGGAGTAGATGAAGCTGGAACGGCTAACTGCTCGGTTTTTGACTCTGTTTCCGCCTTTGCTTCTGCTTTCTTGTCCGTTTCCTCTGTGGATGCATCAGCTTCTTGATCTGAGCCTTCCAGTAGATTCTCCAAGTCGCTTTGAAATTGATCACTTTTTACAGTGTATGATTCATCTGGCTTTTTCTCATCGGAATCAGCGGCTTTTCCCTTTGTTGAATCGGAAGCTTCTTCTAATGCAGCAGACCAAAGAGCATCAATATCATCCTGCGCTGAATCAGGGGATGCTGCTTCCTCAGATGGTGGTGGAGATTGTTCTTCTAAACTCCCCTCCAGTTGTTGAGACGTAGCTTCTTCAAACATTTTATCAATATCACCCTGACCAGACCCGTCTTCAGCAGTTTCAACAACCGCCGCAGGTTCCTCCGCTGGATGTGAAGGTTGCTCTTCAACTTTAGCCTCCGGTGATTCTTGCAAAGTCTCCTCAATTTGCTGAGATTCCGCTTCCTCAATGATCTTCTCATGCTCTTCATGAGCAACGTCTTCAGTGGCCATTTCTGTTTCCGGGGTTAAAGGAGGCTGATCTGCAACAGATGAGGCTTCTTCCAACTTTTCTTCTTCGAGAATTTCATTTAACAAATCGTCTGCC
>CBDUII010000055.1:0-10233 GCA_965367285.1 uncultured bacterium | reverse complement strand
CCCCCCAACCGAAGGCTAACTGACTTCCTACTGCAACCCAGACAGACTATCATACGTGCGTCACGGACTCCACGTGCGATATTGATATAAACGTAATGTCTAAGCAGGTGCAGTGGACTTCCGAAAGAGAGTCCCCGGAGTAACTGGCCACGATTGCGGTCTTTGATTCACATTGTGCTCGTGCCTACCTGACTGCAGAGCAGGACGTCGCTTATCTACCTTATGGCCTTGACGTTGTTGAAAATCTTGCAAATAAGGTGTTACCCAAACTGGCATGCCGGCTTGATGAAGAAATTGCCGGGATCAACATTGATCGTCAACCATTCAATCACCTGCTTGGAGAAACGGAAGTTGGAAAGCTGATTACAGGGCTAAACGACAAGACCGATCCAACAAAGATCAAAGCGCTCAGCCTGTTATCGGAGCTGGAAACAAAGCGAATTGAGAAAATCGGTCAAGCTCTGGCCGAGGGCGACCCGAGTACGAAGGCAAAGGAACTCCGGCTTTCAGCAGGGCGATTAAAGGCGTTTTTGGGAAGGGTTGAATCAGCTTTGGCTTGGGTAAGCGGCGACGCCGTCAAAAAGCTCAGGGATATTGATAAAGCTACAATCACTGCCAACCAGGCAGAAAAACAAGCGGCAGAGATACTTCAATCAGGTGAGGTTCTTTTGCCCGGCACCGGGGAACAAGTCTGGAAAGGGCTCTTTGACGCGGCCCGTAAGTCCTCCACCAAAATCGCCTATCCGCAGTATGTGTTCCCTCACACCACCGAAGGCGCAGTTTGTCCCCTTTGTCAGCATCCATTGAACAACGCAGGCGATCGGCTTAAACGCTTCGAGGAGTACATCCAAAATGATGTAGCGAAAACCGCTGTGCAGCAAAGAAAAAATGTCGAGGTTGCCAAGTCAAAGATTGAAAGAGCCGATTTGAGTATAGGCATTGACGAATCACTCACCGAGGAACTTGCACATTATGACAAAGCAACTGTTTCCACGGCAATCGATTTTCAGACAAGCTTAGAGGCTCGTCGGACTTGGATGCTTAAGGCCCTCGCTTCTCATGAATGGGATAACATACCCGCACTTAGCGAAAATCCACGTCAGAGAGTGCGCGATCTTGCGGCCCAACAGTATATATCAGCGCGTACCTTTGAAAGGGCAACAGACAAAACTAAGAGCAAAAAAATGAAAGTTGAGTGCGAAGAGCTTCAGGCCCGCCGGAATCTCTCGACAAGCTTGGACGCTGTTCTTACACTGATTGAACGTATGAAGATGAAGCGGGAGTTGGAGGTCTGCAAAAAAGAGCTTAAGACGAAGTCGATTTCGGACAAATCTAAAGAGTTTGCCAGTAACGCAGTGACAGATGCACTCAAGAATGCATTGGATGATGAATTCAGAGCTCTCAGCATTGGACATATAAGGACAAAGCTCAGTGAGCGAAACGTCAAAGGGAAAATCAAGCACCAGTTGCTTCTGGATTTACCAACGAGTAATAAGTTGGAGGAAATTCTTAGTGAAGGAGAGCAACGGGCAATTGCGTTAGGTTCTTTTTTAGCTGAGTTAAAACTTGCCAACCATTCGGGTGGAATTGTTTTTGATGATCCCGTTTCATCATTGGATCATTGGTGGCGGCAAAAAGTAGCAAAGCGATTGGTTGAAGAAGCGTCTCGGCGACAAGTCATCATTCTGACTCATGACACTACCTTTCTTGGGCAATTGCGCGATGAAATTGAAACGAAGAATTGTGACCACTTAATACAGTTCCTTGAGTGGAGAGGTAATAACTCCGGTTGGGTAAATGATGGTCTGCCGTGGGGACACCAAAATTATAAGGAAAGAATTGACCGCTTGGAAAAGGCACAACGTTCACTGGAAAAAATTCCATGCCTGCTTATCCAGGTGATGCAGAGTGCGGTGAAATGCGTCATCAGTACAGTTTGCTTCGTTCGACTATAGAGCGAGTGATTCAGGACGTGGTTTTTAACGGTGTTGTACGCAGGTTCAGAGACTGGGTGCGAGTTGATGGCCTTTTAGCGGTAGCGAACCTTAGAGAGGTGGATTGCAAGGAAATTGTTCGATTATACCAACGCTGCAATGGCGTTGTTGACTCTCACGATCCGTCATCAGATAAAAACGATCCAGTACCTACAGCTTTGGAATTAGGTAAAGATATTGAGGATTTGAAGAATACTATTAAACAAATTCAAGACGGTAGAAAGAAATAGACAATGGAATTTCGAATTGCCGATACATTTACAGGCAGCCTTGCTAAACTCACCGGCGAAGAACAGGAAGTAGTGAAAATTACCGCCTTTGACCTGGAACCAAACTAATCCGGGAATGCAGTTTCACAAATAGAATAGGAACAAAGCCACTGAAGAGCATCAGTTTGTTTTTTGCACCTGTCTTTGCTAGTGTTGCGAAAGTACCGGAGAGGCCACCGTTGTCTAATAGATGGAAATGGTTTTTGAGGAAATAGATACACGGTTTTATGCACTAAAAATATTTGACTAAAATATTGGTTGAGTTTAACCTTGGAAACAGGCACACAAGAGAAATATATTGGTCTATAAGGAGGTATTAATTATGAACACTATTAAAGGGATTTATCATAACGGGGTGATTGAGTTGATTGAAAAACCGACAACCAAGGAATCTTCGGAAGTGCTTATTATCTTTCCTGATAAAGGAAAAAAAGTGACAAAAATAGGCGGCCTCTTTAAAAATTATGATCTCGATTATAAAGAAATTGAAAAAGATCTAAAAAAACTCAATCATGATTCTCAAAAACACTTGCTGACCGAAACTGAGGAAAAATAATGAATAAGTACGTCATTGATACGCAAGTCATTATAAAATTTTTAAGTGGTGTGAAAGTAATAAATGAGAAAGCAGATCAAATCCTGAAAGCAGCAGATAAAGGCGAAAATATAATCATCATTCCATCAACTGTGATATTCGAGATAGGATATTTATATGAAAAGAAGAGAATCCCTTTTTCCTTAACCGATATGGAAAAGATTATTGATAGTTCCATCAATTATGTCGAGGAAAAACTATCCCTGGATATTATAAGGTCAGCCTTTGAAATCAAGGATATTCCAGAACTTCATGATAGGCTGATTGCCGGGACTTCACGGCATCTTAATTTCCCATTAATAACAAATGATCCGCTTATTTTGAAAAGCAGTTTTGTGGAATGTGTGACTTAATAAAAATGATGAAAACTGGATTTCAAAAGGGGGATGGTCCTTATGAACCTATTGCATCAAAAATAAAATGCTAATTGCAATCGAAATGCAATGCAACGATCACAAGAATCAGGAGAAGCCCAAAGTGGCAGGGGACAAACAAAAAAAAACCGCTGATTTGACAAGCGGGCTCAGCGGAGGCCTTTGCAGGTTCTGCTACCACTGGTAGAGAACAAATAGAGTATCCTCCAAACAAAATAATCAATCAATTTAAATAAGGACTTCCGTATCGCCGATACATTTACCGATAGTCTGGTTAGATTAACTGACCAAGAGCAGAAATCCGTAAAGACAACTGCCTTCGACCTTCAAATGAATCCTGCAAATCCGAGAATGCAGTTCCACAAACTCGATAAGGCTAAAGACCCTAACTTCTGGTCAGTTCGCGTAAGCAGGGACATCCGACTGATAGTCCACAAGAACGAAACAAGCTTATTGCTGTGCTACGTCGATCACCATGATAAGGCATATCAATGGTCAGAGCGACGAAAGCTGCAGGCCCATCCCACGACAGTGGCAGCCCAGTTGGTGGAGGTGCGGGAAACGGTCAAGGAAATCATCATACCAAAATACGTGGAAGTTGAAAAAACGATTACAGAAAAACCACTGTTGTTTTCTTCCGTTTCCGAAGAAGCTTTGCTGAGCTATGGTGTGCCTGTCGAATGGATAGGTGATGTTCGTAAAGCAAACGAAGACTCTTTGCTGGACTTGGCCGACCATCTTCCAGGCGAGGCAGCTGAAGCGCTGCTGGAATTAGCTGTCGGAAAAACGCCACAATTACCTGAAGCAGCTTCCGATAGCGCTGATCCATTTGATCATCCCGATGCGCAGCGTCGTTTCCGTGTTATGGGCAACGTGGAAGAACTTGAACGCGCTTTGGAATATCCATGGGAAAAATGGACTGTCTTTCTCCATCCCGTACAGAGGCAATTGGTGGAAAAAAATTACTGCGGCCCAGCGCGTATCTCCGGGTCGGCAGGCACAGGAAAAACTATTGTTGCGCTCCATCGAGCCGTCTTTCTTGCCCGTAACAACACGGACAGCAGGATACTTTTGGCTACCTTTTCAGAAACATTGGCAAACGCACTTAGGACAAAACTAAGACGATTAATCAGCAACGAACCGCGTCTTGGGGAACGTCTGGAAGTTCATGCCATGAATGAAATTGGCCTTCGGCTTTATGAATTGAACTTGGTCCGTCCGCAAATGGCGTCCCGAGAAATAATACAACAATTGCTGAGAGAAGCTGCAGGGAAAGCTGAGGAGCACAAATTTAGCCTCCATTTTTTAGTTACGGAATGGAAGGAAGTAGTTGACGCTTGGCAATTAGATACATGGGAGGCTTATCGAGATGTTGTACGTTTAGGCCGAAAAACACGTTTGCCGGAGAAGCAGCGTGTTATCCTGTGGTCGATTTTTAATCAGGTTAAATCCGAGCTGAACTCCCGAAATTTCATTACCTATTCTGATTTATATAGCAGACTGGGACGCAAGCTTACCAAGAACAAACACCCACCTTTTGACTATGTAATAGTAGACGAATCTCAGGATGTTAGCGTTGCTCAATTACGGTTTCTTGCTGGTCTCGGGGGGAAACGTCCAGATAGCCTTTTCTTTACCGGAGATTTAGGACAACGCATTTTTCAACAACCCTTCTCATGGAAAGCGCTCGGTGTTGATATTCGTGGTCGTTCCAATACACTTAGGATCAATTATCGAACGTCTCACCAGATCAGAATGCAAGCTGATCGCCTGTTAGCTCCTGAGTTGTCCGATGTTGACGGTAATATGGAAGAACGGGGTAGTACAATTTCAGTATTTAACGGATCGAAACCAACTATCATGGTTCTTGATAGCCAGGAAGACGAAATCGGCAAGGTAAGTAATTGGCTCTCGGACAGAATTAGCGAAGGATTAATGCCACAGGAAATTGGTGTTTTTGTTCGCTCTGAAGCTGAACTTGGCAGGGCAAGGGCAGCGGCAAAGAATGCAGGCTGTGCCTTCAAGGTGCTTGATGACCGTGTTGAAACTACCATTGGGCAAATTTCGATCAGCACCATGCACATTGCTAAAGGTTTGGAATTTCGTGGCGTTGCTGTTATGGCCTGTGATGATGATATTATCCCATTGCAAAAACGGATCGAAACAGTTTCGGACGATGCCGACCTTGAAGAAGTGTATAACACGGAACGCCATCTGCTTTATGTTGCTTGCACCCGTGCACGAGATCACCTGCTTGTAACGGGCGTTGATCCTGCATCTGAGTTTATTGATGATCTGCTATAAAAATGCTGAAGCTCGCTCTTCAGCTACTTGGCAAAATATACGTTATGCGATTAAAAAATCAGATGAAAAGAAAAAGATTGAAAAAGAAATCCCGGATTTTCTAAAGGATAATCTAAATCCTTCTTTTGAACTGCGTCCCTACCAGGTTGAAGCTTTTGCCTGCTTTTTTCACTGTTTAAACAACGACTTTCCGGGCAAGAATTGGCCTCTGCACTTTCTTTTTCTTTCCTTTACAACCATGATATCTAATTTTTACCGCCACTCTACAAC
This sequence comes from uncultured bacterium, assembly GCA_965367285.1. Classification (GTDB taxonomy): domain Bacteria; phylum Nitrospinota; class Nitrospinia; order CAJXCL01; family CAJXCL01; genus CAJXCL01. Next base: position 4,427 of record CBDUII010000055.1, on the reverse strand, counting down.
TTCATCAAAAGGTAAACGCGTTTTTAATGATTGAGGTTGAGTGCGATAACCAAATGGAATAATCAATGCTACTTCATATTTATCCCCGTCGATATCCAGCGCTTCTTTTACTTTGTCCGGAACGAACCCACCTATAGGACAGGAGTCAATGCCGATCAATGCAGCGCCAGTCATCATATTTGCGACGACGAAGGGACATTGTTCCACAGCCCAGTGAGTAAAGTCGTAGTTCTTCACCATCTGAGCATGAAAATCAATCATAAATTTATATGTTTCATCCGGGTAATTCCGTCTTTTAAACATCTCTGCCACATGTTTGCTGCCGCCTTCATAAAGTCCTTTTTTCGCAAGGACTACCACCACATCACTGGAAGTGGAAATCTGCTTCTGATCGAAACATGCGGGCTGGAGTTTTTCTTTCAGTTTCTGGCTTTGCACTACAAGGAACTTCCAATGCTCCAATCCGAATGATGATGGAGAAAGTCTCCCCGTTTCCAGAATGAAACGCAAATCCTCCTCCGGTATTTTCTTTCCTTTTTTAAATTCCTTACATGCATGACGAAACTCAAATACTTTCAAAATTTCTTCCTTGTTCATAGTGGCTCCTCCTTTTAAAAATTATTATTACTTAAAAATATTTCTAAAATGTTTAACAGTCTTTTATGTAACCTCTCAAAAAGTTGAGGTAATTACCATTAGTTCACCCCTGGATTCCCGCTAAACCCATGCGGGAATGACATGTTGGGCGTGCGGGAATGACATGCTGTATCGGGAATGACAAACCAAGAAGTGTCATTCCAGCGAAAGCGGGAATCTAACTTGTCTTGCCCCCCTGACAACTGTCAACCGGTAACTGACAACTTACCTTGCCCTTTTGAGGCTGTTCTTGCTGAAATCTTTCTCTTTTAATCCGGTCCTAAATTTATAATCGTTCCAAACGAGGAGCGTGCTTTTGCCATTCTGATGATTAACCATGTGCATCATCTCCGGTCTCCAATATTGACCGAGGTACTGTTTGTACCCGCTAAAGGTAAGAGTTTTTAGAAGGGAATTTTTTCGGTCATAAAAATTGACTTTAATTTGCCGGTATTCCTTTTGATCCTTCCATTCTATCTGGCGGGTATAACCTGATTTTTTATCAACTGGATAACGTTCGGACACAAAACAGGTTAAATTCTTATACTCTTCACCCGGACAGGGTTCGTCGCGCAACCATTTATAAGTATATTTTTCCACCTCCTGACTCGCTATATCTTCATAAGCATATTCACTTCCCATAAAAGAACCCGATTTATTGGAAGAACTTATCCGTTTGACTCTCTTTAAAGCAGGGAGGTATAGCCATTGATCATCGTCTCCTGTTTTGTGTGTAAAATTTAAAAAAGCGGTTCCTTTGACGTCTCTTGGAGTGTCAAAAATAATCAGGGTTTTTTCACCATCGTTTTGAACTTCAAGGGTTTTACTGCGAATAAGCCGTTTGCTTTCGTCTCCGTGCTTGTTTTTCAAGATCATTTTGAAATTAACGGTATAGTTTCCAAAACCGAAATCACGTTTGTCTGCTTCCACGGCAATAGCCAGCCCCTTTTCTTCAGGCGTCTCAGCCGCTGTCATGGATGGTAACCAAGTCATAGCAATAATGAAAGTTATAATTATTTGTTTCATGATTCCACCTCCTCTTAAAAAATAACAAAACTCAAATTCCAAATAACAACTAATGGATAACACACCCCGTCTGCTTCGCAGCCACCCCTCTCAAGAGGGGATTTTTAATTTCTCACTCATATTGGCTTTGTTTCTTTAATCCCGGGTAGCGTCTTATCTGGCAGTTGTTCTCTAACAAACTCTTTACTTTTCCCCTTATCTATCTTCATCAGTAAAGGAGGGAGGAAAAGGAAATCTGCCAGCAGGGCAAAAACAATAGCCACAGCGGTTAAGAGTCCCATTTCTGAATTCATCTTGAACCCTGAGAAAGAGAGCACAAAAAATCCAATAACCAGGATGACGGAAGTAATCCATAAAGCTTTGCCCACGGTATTGAAAGAGTAGCGGACAGCTTCCGTGGAATCCATTCCGTGTTCACGTCTTGCGCGAATATACTTGCTCAGGAAGTGGACCGTATCGTCGACCACTATCCCGAGGCACATAGCTGAAACAACTGATAATCCCAGGCCGACCTGTCCCACAGCAAAACCCCATAATCCGAAAGCCATTCCCGCTGGAACAAGGTTGGGAATCAGACTGATAATTCCGATCTTAAAACTGCGCAAAGCAAAAATTAAAATACCGGAAATTAGAACCAGGGCCACAGTGGTACCTCCCAGCATGCTGACAATATTCCGCTGGGAAATATAGGAAAACATAACCGTAGGCCCTATACCGATTGCAGCCATATAGGCAGGGGCATTTTTTTTCAACCAGTTTTCTCCTCTTTCAGCTATTTGCCTGATCTCATTGGAAGTAATTCGCTTAAGGGTTACAGAAAAGCGTGTTGCTGATTTGCTGATATTAATCTGGTTATTGATGTCCATACCAAAGGGTAAGGACATTTCATAAAGAAGCAGGTATTGTGCTGCCAGTTCTTTATTCTCCGGCACTTTGTAATAGGAGGGGTCATCTCCGTGCATGTTTTTATTCAAGCGTTTCATGATAGTGCTGAAACTGTTTACCTGTAACACTTCCGGTTGTTTTTCAAACCATTTAGAAAACGCCTCCAATTTGGCAAGGTATTCCGGGGCGCTCACACCACCATCTTCTTTTGCTTCCAGGGAATATTCAACTAAATCAAGCCCTGTCAGGTTATCCTTTATAAAATCAGTGTCTACACGGAAGGCATATCTATGGTCAAAATATTCAGAGAAAATATCGTAAAACTCTATTCGGGACATTCCGGTAAAAAGCATTAGTATAAAAATTGCCATCCCCCAGAAAAGTTGCTTTCGTTTGTTCACAACAAAATCGCCGAACCGATCCATGAACATTTTTTCCCCGTTCTCTTGTTTTTTAATACGAACAGGAAGGAAAGACATTAAAACAGGAAGTATCAATATGGAATAAGCAAAAGCGGCTATTACCCCGACGGCAACAATATTTCCCAAATCGTGAAAGGGGGGTGAATCGCTAAAATTCATTGTTAAAAATCCTATAGCAGTTGTTACGCTTGTAAGAAAAATTGGCTGCATGTTTACCCTTATCGATTCGATGATGGCCTCTCTTTTGTTCTTTCCTCTTTTCATTTCATGGAACATGGTGACAAGGATATGAATACTGTCCGCAATGGCAAGCGTCATAACAATAGTGGGCGCGGTTGCCGATGGAGGGGTAATCAATATTCCCAGCCAGCCGGCAATGCCCATAGCCGTGGCCATGGACATGATGATAACAATCATCGTCGTTACCGTTCCTGATATGGAACGAATGGAAAACCAAATGATGATCGTCATTATCATAAACATAAGGGGCATAAGGGTCCCCATATCTCCTTGGGCGCCTTCACTGAAAGCGTTGTTCAGCATAACCATACCGCTTAAATAGATATCTATATCGGGATATTTTTGTCTAAACTCATCAGCCATTTTTCGCGCAACCTTTACGATCTCCGGAACCTCAAAAATTGTTTTCCCCGGTTGCTGAAAGGTGACATTTATGCCAGTAACATGTGCTTCAGGAGAAATAAGACGGTTTAACAGGAGTGGCTCGGACAAAGCAATTTGCTCGATTCTTTTCAGGTCGGTGTTGCTAAGACTTTTGGGGTTTTTCACCAGGTCTTCTACGATCAATTCGTCATCGTCAGCCCGGGTATATTGAAAGTTAGTGATAGAATCCACCCGGCTTGAATAAGGGAGTTTCCAGGCCGACCAGGTTAATTCTTTAACGGCTTCTAAAGTTTTCGGGGTAAAAACTTTGCCGTCTTTTGGCGCTAAGGCAATAAGGATATTGTCATTTTTTGAATAACGCTTTTCCAATTCATCAAAAGCTGTGAGTTGAGGATTTTCCTTACTGAAAAATACCCGGTAGTCGGTTGACATCCCCAAAAACCGTGCTCCACTTCCCGCTGCCATTACAAAGGCGATGGATCCGATAAGGACCCACCATCGGTATTTCAAAACCTGTTCCGCTACTCTCTGTCCGATATTATTTTCCGGCATAAATCATTTCCTGAAAAAATAATTTCTAAATATTGAAAATTAAACACTAAATAAAATAAACAATATTCACAGAAGAAGCCAAGAAAAACTTATATAGGCGCTTAGGGTGTCACTTTTACCAACATGTGGTCAGAGAAATTCGGAAAATCGTTCCTGGATTCCCGATAAATGCATTCGGGAATGACAAATTCTGATAAAATCATCTGAATTTTAGCATATTGTATTATGGGCACCTCTAAAAACTCATTTTCAGAAGTAATATTCTATATTTGACATTTTTTG
>CBDUII010000054.1:0-10294 GCA_965367285.1 uncultured bacterium | reverse complement strand
CGATTGCAATGCCAGTTGTCCATCCCCTGGATTCCCGCTAAAGCTTGTCCTCGCATGCTTTAAGCGTGGAGCATGCGAGGACAAGCTTTAGCGGGAATCTATAAACATTGAAATTCCTATACGTCAAGATAGAACCTATTCATGAAGCACAACTCTTAACATATTTAAAATTGTCGAAATTAAAATCAGGAATTTTGCTCAACTTTAATGTCCCTCTTATGAGAAATGGCATTAAGAGAATAGTCAATAATCTTTAAATTATTTCTTTTGCGATCTTTGCGCCTTTGCGGTAAAAAATTTGTGTCTTAGTGGCTAATAATCCAAAAAAAAAGGCGGAGTCCCAAAATACAGGGACCCCGCCAAAGAGGTTAGTTAAGAGATCAACTAAAACTTAGCATTAAGATTCAACTGATAGCGGTTTCTGTCATCCATCTCACCCCAAGCATTGTCTTTTTTATATTTCAAGAGGTATATTCTGAAGTCAGCGCTTACACCTTTGGCAACTTTATAATCGAACTGAATCCGGTGCCCTTCAAATCCTACCGGAGCTACTGACGCTGAAGGGAAATTATCCTGTGACAGTGGAAGTCCCTGTATTGACGGTACAGAGTTTTCCTCTATATTATAATAGTAGTATCTGACGCCATATTGTCCCATTTTTGCTCTCACCTGGCCGACATATCCTTGATCTCTGTCATCACCGCTGATAGTCGAAACATCGCTGAAATGATAATCAAAACCAGCTCGAAGTGTTACAGCATCCAATTTTACTTTAAGGCCAGCGGCCACCTGATAAAAACTATTTTCATCATCTCTAAGGCTGGCCGGTAATAGATTATTATCACTATTAGGATCAGTTTTATTCAGCGAAAGGACGGCCAGAGATGGGGAAATATTACCCATTACACCCTGATAGAGAACCTGCAAACCAAATATGGCATCATTTACGTACATGTTTTCTTACCAACCGTTATTGATCAGATAGAAATAAGCGGCGCCAAATGTCAGCTTCCCCTGATCTCCAAGATCGGCCGTATAGACAGCAGCATAACCCGGAGGCGAAATATCCGCGTCAAACATCTGTTCTGTCTGCTGCCAGAACGGATAAGCCTGTTTTCCTAAAACTGCAGTGCCTGTTTCCAAAAACTTGAATTTTAAAAAGGCCCTGTCTAAATCTATCCCGGCTGCACGGTTATCCATATTGGTGGTGGTAAGATCTACAGTTTGATGTGGGGACCAAAGTGAAGTTCCTGTAGTAAGCCTAAACCCTAATGACAATGGCTCAAAGGCGGTTTGATAATTCACGCCAAACCTTGTCCTTATTCTCATCCTTTCTCTATTGTCATCTCTAAGGCCTACACCGGTCCCAGGGTCTCTTGTGTCCCATTCCAGCCTGATTCTCACATCACCAAAAAGTTGGAGGTTGTCTCCAATCTGCACCCCGGCATAAGAAGTAACCGGCATACCTGTCAAGGCAACTGCCATTACAATAAAACCTGCTAATAATTTTTTAAACATTTACCCTCCTCTTAATTAAATATATTATTAATTCAGCCTGGCCAACTAAAAAATAAAAACCTTAAAAATACTTTCCTCTCTGTTTCTCCCCTCCTTTCTTTATTTTATTTTTTTATATCCAAAACCCGGATTTTTTCCATATAGATTAACAGCCTATAAAATATATCTAACCACATATAAATGTCAAGGAAATAATTTAAAAAAATTTAGCTTTTTTTTACCGACTTTTTACCCCTTTTTAATAGAACGCAGATGACACAGCGCGGCAAGTTGCCGCAACCAAATGGATCTGCCGCTCCGGTGAGCAAAAAAACTTTGTTAAGCCTTGCATAAGACGCTGTACTTTGCATAAGGCACTGTAGAAAACAAGAACTAAACAGTGCCTAAAAAAATCACAAATAAACACCGCCTAAGCGGTGCATAAGTCGCAGTAAAAAGAAAAACCAAACTGCGACTAAAAAAACACAGTTTTGCAAGTTAGTAATACAGGTTTATTTCAATGGATGCAATGACAGGGTCATTGGACTCTAAACATTTTAGCCTTAACACCTCGTCCCAACAAGTTAGACCTTCGGCAACTTTTTTTATAGTGTTCGTAATTGATTCCTTTTTCCGAGTAATTTGGGTGGCATGGACAAACGGTTTTTGTTTGTCCGTGATAGCCAAAATCAAACCCCAATATCACAAAATAACTTTAATAATCAGCAATCTTCGGTTAGATAATTGCTTACGCCAACTTTGTCATGCCCGAATGCTTTTATCGGGCATCTAACAATTGGTTTATTCCTGGATTCCCGCTAAAATCATGCGGAAATGACCGTTTTTTTAGGAAGAATTTTTGTGCAAAATATTGAATTAAATGAAATAACAAATCTCAAAAAACAAATGACAAATAAATCTCAATGATCAAAATTACAATGACTGAAACGAAGACGAAGTGAAAATGTTTGGGTCATTTGATTATTGGAACTTGGAAATTATTTGTTATTTGGTGCTTGTTATTTGGAATTTTGCATTTCATTTTAGTTGCGGCTACGCCGCATTATGAGTTTACATCAAGTTATGAGTTATGTTATTACATATCTGACGGCAAAATCAATATGAAAGTAAGGGTTCAGGTTTCTGGGAGCAGGGGTCAGGGAAAAAGCTGATCCCTGACACCCGATCCCTGATCCCTAATTTTTTTTGCGTCCTTCGCGCCTTCGCGGTGAAAAACGTTTTTTAATATGAAATTAATTTTACTCTACTCCATATTCTTTTTCTCAGGCATTAGCAGCCTCATTGCCGAGATAACCTGGAACAGGATGCTTGTGCTGATTATCGGCAATACGGTTATGGCAACGAGCTTTCTGCTTGTAGCCTTTATGGGAGGACTGGGACTTGGAAGCTTTTGGGGAAGCCGGTACTTCAGCCATATGCCACGCACTTCCAAAGCGCGTGGCATATCTTCGCTCTTGCCCTACTGCATTCTGGAAATATGTATTGGTATTTATATTGTTTTTTCCCCAATGTTTTTTCAACCTGTATCAAGTCTGTTTTCAAATCTGGCTCCCCTCCTTTCAGAGTCTGCTGTTTTGTATATTGTCCGTTTCTTAATTGCTTTCGGTTGTCTTCTCTTTCCTGCTTTTATGATGGGGGCCACGTTTCCTGCGATTGTAGCGGGGTCTACATTGATGGCTGTGCCGCGCACTTCCAAAGCGCGCGGCACATTTAATGATGAGACCAATGAACGTGCAACACGAACGGGTTATTTATACACCATTAATACTCTGGGCGCGGCAGCAGGCTGCCTGTGTGCAGGATATTTACTGCTGCCAAAAATAGGAGTCCAGCTTACTCTTGTTGTTGCTTTCATATTTAATATAATCGCTGCGGCAGGAGCTTTTGTTTTGTACAACCTTCAAGGAAAAACAGAGAAAAATTTTAAAACAAGCTACCAACAATCTGCAATCTGCAATCTGAAATCTGAAATCACTGCAGGCGATCAGCAACCAGCAACCAACAATCTGCAATCTGAAATCTGCAATCCGCAATCTAAGTCCTCAACTTCCTCATTTCTTCGCTTAGTTAGCATAGCTACGTTTATAATCGGGTTTATAGCTATTGCTTACGAGGTTCTGCTAACAAGGCTGATTATATTATTTTTCGGTAATGAGCTCATTGTCTTCACGCTGGTATTAACTGCTTTTCTTTTGGGGACCGGAATCAGCGCTTTTATGGGCACCATTATCTACCGGTACATTAAAAATACCGGCTTTCTGTTTGGCGTCATTATTATTGCAGTGGGAGTATTTATAGTCATCCCCCCCTTTCTATTCATAACCCTGTCTGCTTCAGAAAAAACATGGTTGATTCTGAACAGGACACTTCTTGTAGGTTTGATTATGCTTGTCCCTGTTTTTTTTATCGGCGGTCTTTTGCCCCTCGCTATAAGAATCTTTGAAAATCAGGGGTCAGGGGTCAGGGATCAGGGGTCAGAAGGCAGAAGGCAGAAGACAGAAGATAGAAGCAAACTTAATCACGGACAAATAAGTTTGTCCATGCCACCCATTGCTTACACTGCAGGGAAGTTATACGCGTTAAACGCATTCGGCGGCATGTTAGGCGCCGGTATAACTAATTATTTTTTAGTACCGATTATCGGTACTCAGGGAACACTAACCATTTTTTCTATAATATGCCTTTCTATTGGATTAGCAGTTCTATGGATGTTAAGAAAATCGGTTTTGCGTTGGTCATTCGCGGCAATCGGGATAATCCTGTTATCCGGATTAATTATTTCTCTCCCTCAGAAATTGGGGGAACTTTATATTTCAAAACTGACCAGGGTGAGCGGAGGGGATATTGAACCGGATATTAAACTGCATCATGAGGGGAGAGTAGCCACGATTACCATTATTGATTTTCCCTGGTTAGGGTTCCGGGATATGTTTCTCAACGGAGTTGAAGAGGCTTCCACACGGTTCGGCCATGTTCAACTTTTTAAACTGTTAGGTCTTTTGCCTGTGCTTGTCCATGAATCCGATTCCCCAAAGGAAGCATTAATGATTGCCTTTGGCGCCGGTATTGCCGCTGGAGCTGCTTTGGATTCCAACCAGGTTTCCTCCCTGGACGTGGTGGATTTGAATCCGGATATAGAAAAAATCAATGATTTGTTCAAGGAAGTGAACGGGGACGTCTTTAATGACCCAAGATTTAACTTTATCGCGGAAGACGGAAGAAATTATTTGTTGATTAACCCAAAAAAGTATTCCGTCATCATGTCGGACTCTACCCATCCCAGGGCTTATGATAGTTGGATTTTATACACAAAAGAATTCTATGAGAGCATTAAGGACCATCTCCTGCCGGGAGGAATTTTTGCCCTGTGGATACCTCTCAGCGATTTTTCCTTAGAAATGTATAAAATCATGATGAACACTTTTAAAAGTGTATTTCCAAACGTTACCTTATGGAACATCTATGGGACAGACCAGGCATTTCTCCTTGCCACACCCTCCCCTTTCATCCTGGATATGGCCCGGCTTCAAAACCAGCTTGACAATGTTTCAGAAACGCTTTTGTTAAAAAAATATCAGATGGATAAAGCCGTTGATTTTGCAGGCTTTTTTGTGATGGACAATAAAACACTCGAAAAATTTATAGGAGATGAGACGAGGGTTAACACGGATAACCTTCCTTATAACCAGAAATACTCTTTGAAAAAAAATTCTCCGTTAAGAACAAAAAGCTTTGATCAATACCAGACGAGTATTCGTCCCTACCTGAAAAACGCGTCGGAAGAGGATTTAGCGGCTGTTGATAAACGACAGGTAGTGGCCAGAAATATGTACCGGTATTTTTTCTTTTCCGATCAGGCCGCGCTTGAGGAAGCGTTTGAGATCAGGCCAACAGACGGCAATGTGATGCATTACAAAAATTTAAAGCGGCAAATGGAAAGGATGGCGTCTGAGAAATTACGGCTGGAAGAGAATGTGTTAAGAGAAAAAATCAAATAACTTAAAAAGAAAATTGAAGATTCGCCAACACGAGGTAAAAACTATATTCAATTAGCGAAAATTTATCTTGACCTGAGCCTGATCGACAACGCAGAGGTGCTTTTAAGAAAGGCTTTAAAATATTCTCCGAAATCCGCCAAAGCTCATGAGCTGATGGGCTTAGCCCAGGCAAATAAACAAAATTGGCCTGAGGCTGAATTTATGCTTGAATACGCTCTGCTGAAAGACCCGGACGATGGCTATATCAGGGATAATCTTGTTAAAATTTACGCCGAGCAGAATAAACAGCAAAAGGTTGTTCATCTCTTATTAAAAAAGATAAATAAAGAGAAAAAAACAGAATTGGAAAAACTCGGTTCGTATCAGGATGATATGAATATTGCCGGATCTTATTTTTCCTTAAGGGATTATAAAAACGCTGAGAAGTTTCTTTTGAACGCTTTAAACAAATATCCCGGCAACAACCTGGCTATGTATTACCTTGCGCACATCTACAAAAAGAAAAACAAGACAAAAAAGGCTGCAACCCTGCTAAACCGAATTCTTAAAAACAATCCGTATAATAATTATGCCGGGCAGGCTTTGCAAGAATTGCTTAATTAATAGAAAGTGGAAAGAGGAATTAATTAATAAGGAAAATCCGGAATGGAAAGACTTAAGCGCTGAGTGGTTTGAGTGATAATGAGATTCCCGCTAAAAACGTGCGGGAATGACATGTTGTGGTTTCAGGAATGACATGTTGCAGTTTCGGGAATGACATGCAGAGGCGCTTGGGAATGACAATATTGGTGGTTGGGAATTACGCTTTTGGTTATTGGTCATTTAGTTATTTATCATTTGTGACTGGTTGTCATCACCGCTTTTTTTGTCATTCCCGCAAATGCGGCTTGTTTGTCATACCCGCACGCTCCCCGCTTAAAGCGTGCGAGGACAAGCTTTAGCGGGAATCTATATTCTCGTGACCGTAAACGTATAACATGATACTTAAAAATCTTCACCATACGGATTGTCACTGCTGGGATCAAACCCTCCTTCACTGCTACTGCTACCGAAAGTATATGTCTTGCGTTTTTCCTCCAGTTCTATTTCCAATCTGAGACGCTCCTCTTCGCGCCTTGCTTGTTCTGCTCTGACTCTTTCTTCTTTTCCACTTTGATCGCGTTTTTCCTCCAGTTCTATCCTTTTTTGCTCCAGTTCTATTTGCAGTCTAAGACGTTCCTCGTCGCGCCTTGCTTGTTCTGCCCTGGATTTTTCTTCTATTCCACTTTGCTTTCCGTGCCTCTGTAATTGTTTTAACTTCATCTTCGCGACCGGCGCATATATTCCATATGGAAATTCGTTTAAAAAGTCTTGAATGTCTTCAGGGTATGTAGAATTTTCAATAAGCTTCCAGGCTGCTGTCTCTGCTCTATCGTCAGCCGTTGCAGCCTTATTAGACGGTGTTTCCTGTTGAGCAGGAGGAGTTGAAGCAAGTGAGGCCTTGCGGATGAATATAAACTCGCCACCCTGATCATCTGCATGTTTTATCGGTTGGGTCATCGGCAATTGATCAGAGTTGTTGCCTATAATGGGTGCTATATTCTGATAAATCTCTCTCGGTGTCATGTAGGGTTTATCATTATTTTTTAATGTCTTAAGAAGCTGGTAGGCAAAAACACTGTGACCGCCGGAACCACTGTCTGATACAGGGGTAAGATTTCCGGAAGTCATACCCCAACGGGATCTTTCTTCGAACAATTTAGCGTAATACTTATTATCAATCACTTTTGGAACGGAGCGGGCTTTTCCAAACAATGTTCCGGAGAAACAGCTATCCGCAATAAGCAAAACGTGACGAGCTGGAATTGCCTTGACGGTTTTTTGAATGGAAGAATTTTCTATGTAAGTAAAAGGATCTCGTGCCGTGGCATCATGTGGTATCCACCATCCGTCCTTGGTTACTGTATCCAAATCACCATGTCCAGCATAGTAAATCAATATAGAGTCGTTTTCGCTGCTACTTGTTGCTAATAGCCGAAGTTCTCTTTGTATTTGTGACCCAGTGGCTTGGCTGTCTAACAATAATTTAATATCAGTAAATCCATAATCATTTTTCAGCACTTTTGCTAATTCCCTTGCATCATTTACTGCTGTTTTAAGATCAGGAATTTCATCATCTTTATAATCGTTAATACCAATGATTAAAGCACGGTAATCCCCAATAGTTTTACCGGAATCCCTTTCCAGCTTTGCGCGTACTGATATGCCACGCTCCCCAGCAAAAGATGCAGGTCCAGCCTGGATTATCAGGAGAGCAAGAATCCCTGATATGAGAAAATGTTTTACGGTAATATTCATTTTTTTAAGAACTCCTCTCTTAAAGTTCACCTGCTTTTGGATTATACAAAGATCGTAAATGCAGGTGAGGCGTTTTCAATAAACCTTATCTATGTTGTTAATATAATATGGTTTTAAACCACTGTCAACAGGAAAAAACCTCCCAAATGGAAAACAAAATAAGCATGGTATCGCACCCCATCTTTTCGTTTAAGATATTGAAAATAATGCTATTATGAATGCTGGTTCCAAGTTGAACTTGGAACCAGCAGGGTTTTTATTATCCAATCTATCCTGTAATCCTGTCTAAAAAAATCCTTGAAAAAATTTATTCTTTACTATTTCTAAAATGATGGTATTATTTTATTTGATCGGACTTACAGTTAAGGAAGTAATTTATTTGAAAGTTATTGCTGTCATACCTGCCCGGTATTGTTCCTCGCGATTTGATGGAAAGGCACTGGCTGATATACACGGTAAACCGATGATAGAATGGGTTTACCGGCAAGCGGTAAAGTCTCTCCTGGTGAATAAAACAATTGTTGCTACTGATGATGAACGTATTTTTCAGGCTGTAACGAAATTCGGCGGCGAAGCAGTAATGACATCCACAGACAACAAAACAGGAACCGACCGAATCGCGGAGTCTGTGAAAAATATTAATACGGATATTGTGGTTAATGTTCAGGGAGATGAACCCCTGATTACCCCCGAAGTGATTGACAGCGTTGTTCAACCTTTGCTGGACAACTCTAAATTACAAATGGCAACCGCGGTATGTGAAATTAAAAACAAGCAGGAACTTGATAACCCTAATATTGTAAAAGTGGCAATGGATCATCAGGATTATGCGCTATACTTTTCCCGTTCGATAATTCCCTATCAAGGCAAATATCAAGAAAATTCATTTCCTTTTTACAAACATCTTGGCCTTTACTCATACAGGAAAGACTTTTTACTTCATTTGACCGGTCTCCCTCAAAGCAGCCTGGAAAAAGCGGAAAAGCTGGAACAACTCAGGGCATTGGAAAATGGATATAAAATAAAAGTAGTCAAAACAAAATATGATGGTATAGGCGTGGATACTGAAGAGGATTTGGAGATGGTGATTAAACAGATTGCAAGTTCGCAAGAATAAAAGCGGTTGGAATAAAAGGGCATAAATGCCCTTCAAGATTTTGTTTTCATTTTTAGCCCTATCCGTAAACGGATAGGCTAATAGCCCAGCCGTTTACGGCTGGGATTATGAGAATTAAAAAATATACGCCTTTTTAGGCGCTGTTTAGTTCTTGTTTCTTACAGCGCCTTATGCAAAGCGAAGGCGTTTTAAGACATAACGTTGGGTGGCATGGACAAACAAGTTTGTCTGTGCCATCGTAAGTTCTCAATAAATCGGGGTAAGCCAGGCTTTCCCTATGTTTGTCATTCCCGATAGGAACACTCGGGAATGACAGGAAGGGTGATCTCCTCAACTTTTTGAGATGTTCCATGCCTCCCACAAAAAATGCTTTTAACATGAAGAAGGTGTGAATAATATTGAAAAAAATTAATACTAAATATGTTTTTGTTACCGGCGGTGTTTTATCTTCTTTAGGGAAAGGGATTGCCGCTTCTTCTATCGGTGCTCTCCTTGAAGCCCACGGCCTCAAAGTTACCCTTCAAAAATTTGATCCTTATATTAATGTCGATCCCGGAACAATGAACCCTATCCAGCATGGAGAAGTTTATGTCACGGATGACGGCGCGGAAACTGATCTTGACCTCGGACATTATGAGCGGTTCATCTCGGCGCGGATGAGCCGAAAAAACAATTCCACTACAGGAAAAATATATAATTCAGTCATTACCAAGGAGCGAAAAGGAGATTACCTGGGAGGCACTGTACAGGTCATACCCCATATTACCAATGAAATTAAAAGTGAATTTCTGGCATTGAGCAACAGCTATGATGTTATTATCTGCGAAATCGGAGGTACGGTTGGAGATATTGAGAGTTTGCCTTTTCTCGAAGCTATGAGGCAATTTCGCTATGATATCGGGAAAGATAATGTCATTTATATTCATTTAACCCTGGTTCCATATATTAAAACATCAGACGAATTGAAGACCAAGCCGACCCAGCACTCGGTTAGAGAGTTGCGAGCGATCGGCATTCAGCCCGACATTCTTATATGCCGCACTGAAAAACCGATTCCAAAAGAATTAAAAGAAAAAATCGCGCTTTTTTGTGATGTGGAGGAAAATGCGGTAATTACTGAGATGGATGTGGAAACAATTTATGAAGTCCCTCTCGCGCTTCACGAAGAGGGATTGGATGGAATAATTATAAATCTTTTAAACTTAAAAATCTCAAACAAAAAACCTGATCTCTCAAGGTGGAAAAATATAATTAAAAAGATAAAACATCCCGCGTCTGAAACAACTATAGCTATAGTTGGAAAATATATTAATTTACAGGATTC
>CBDUII010000053.1:0-10445 GCA_965367285.1 uncultured bacterium | reverse complement strand
CAGTTAGCCGAAAATGCAAGGGAAAAACTCAAAAAGAAGAATCTGGACATAATCGTTGCAAATAAAATTGGAATTCCAGAGAGCGGTTTTGAAAGTGATTTCAATAAAACTGTGATCTTAACCAAAGATGGAAAACAGGAGGAACTCCCTTTGATGTCCAAAACCAATTTAGCATACAAAATTTTTGATATGTTAGACCCCTGTCTCATCCCTTCTCTCGCCGCAAAAAGAAAACTTTCCCGGTCAAAGTAAGACATTGGAATCCGCTTGACCTGAACTACAAACATGTAACCTCTCGTTTTTTAACAAAGTTTTACATCTAACTTATTAAAATATTATCACCGCTGAGTTAGCGGAGAACACTGAGAAAAATCATTGTTTTAATTCTCTCTGCGATCTCGGCGCCCTCTGTGTGGCAGATTCATTTTTGGTTGCGGCGAAGCTGGACTGTGTGGTTCCCTGTTTAATGAATGGTGCATCATCAGGATATGGGATTCCGCTTAAAATCTTCTTGACTTTTTTCCCCTTTTTAAGTAAATAATACATCATACTCTTTCCAAGCTCCGGCTTGAGAACGGGATTTCTTGTGAAGTTTTAGCTTCACAAAACATTAAAGCAACGAACACTTCCTGATGCCTGATTTATAATCAAGAAACAGGCGCTTCTTCGGCAATTAGAACTTCTGATAGGATTGTAACGTATTTTCATGGACAACCCCCTCACCCCTTTTATGTTGGAGCAATCTTGCAGATTGCTCCAGGAGGGTTGATGATTTGGGAACGAGATATTTAATACCGGCATTCAAATTAGAACGGTTATGAACACCAAATCTAAATACAAAGTTACAATTCCTGATATTGAGTATTACCGGGAACAGATATTATGCCAGTGGGCCTGTCCTATTAATACCAGCGCCGGCCGGTATGTTTGTGAAATAGCCGACAACAATTTTGAAGAAGCCTATTCCGTAGCCCGTTGTCCAAATCCCTTTATTTATACTCTCGGACGTGTTTGCGGCCACCCATGTGAGACATCCTGCAGGAGGAATCATATTGATGAGCCGGTCTCCATCAGGGCTTTAAAAAGAGCCGCTACAGACCATCATGATCTTAGCAGGGTGGCAGGGCCACAACCAAAAGGGCTGCCGCCCAATGACCTAACAAAAACTTTGCTAAAAAAACACAATTTTACAGATTTGCAGTGCAGAGGGCATAATCCGAAGGTTGGCGATGTTGAGCAGAAAGAGGAGAAAGTAGCTATTATCGGTTCCGGTCCTGCCGGTCTTTCTGCCGCGCATGATCTACGCCTGATGGGATACGGGGTTACGATCTTTGAATCAAGATCGGTTGCCGGTGGCATGCTGTATCTCGGCATCCCGGAGTACAGACTTCCCCGCGATATTGTTAAACTGGATATTGAAGCAATTGAGGGATTAGGGGCTGAAATTCAACTGAATAAAAGCGTCGGGAAGGATTTCAGTCTGCAGGATTTAAAAAACCAGGGTTTTAAGGCTGTCTTCATTGCTATCGGGGCTCACAAGAGCAGGGATCTACAGATGGAAGGTGTTGAACTGGACGGCGTTCTCAATGGAGTTGATTTTCTATTAAATGTGAACCTTGGGTACAAAGTCGAAATAGGAGAGAGGGTGCTTGTAATTGGAGGTGGAAATGTTGCTATTGATGTGGCCCGTTCCGCTGCAAGACAGATAAAAAACATTGACTCAATGAGCACGGAGGAAATGAGGGCAGCATTAAAATCCGCCCGTGGCACTGTAGAAAGTTTAACCGGGGTTCAGGAAGTTGACAGAGATGAGATGACAACTGCCGTGGACGTAGCCCGTTCCGCTTTAAGAATGGGAGCCAAGAAAGTAATGATGGTCTGCCTGGAATCAAAAGAAGAAATGCCCGCACACATAGAGGAAATAGAGGAAACTTTACAGGAAGGGATTTCTATTTATAATTCTTTAGGACCCAGAAGGATTGTGGGAGAAGCCGGCAAAGCCACTGGACTGGAAACAATCCGGGTAAAGTCGGTCTTTGATGATCAGGGACGCTTTAATCCTACATTCATAGAAAACACGGAATCGGTCATAGAGGCTGATTCAATTATTATGGCAATCGGCCAAACCTCCGACCTGTCATTTATTAAAGATACAGATGGAATAAAAATCAGCCGTCGAAATACGATTGAGATAGACCCTGAAACTATGGCAACCTCCGCGGAAGGAATGTTTGCCGGTGGAGACGTTGCCCTGGGTCCGCGTCTTATTGTGGACGCTGTCGCGGACGGTCATAAAGCTGCCAATTCAATAGACGATTATATTCAGGGAAAAAAGAGAAGAGGCATAAAAGGCAGGATGACCGTCTTAAAAGATCATACCATGCCGGATTTTTATGATAGAATTCCAAGGCAAGCTTCACCCACTATTTCAATCGACAGAAGAATCGGCATTTCTGAGGTAGAGCTTCCATTGCCTGAAGAAAGCGCGGTTGCCGAAGGAAAGCGCTGTCTGCATTGTTTTGTAAATCCTATATTTAATGGTAAATTGTGCATTTTATGCGGCGGATGTGTTGACGTCTGCCCTGAATACTGCCTGAAACTGGTTAAGCTTACTGACCTCGAAGATAGCGAGGAATTAAAAAAACTTTACAAACAAAAATATGGTACTGAAAACCCTGCAGAGGGTACGGCCATAATAAAAAATGAAGATAGATGCATCCGATGCGGACTTTGCTCAAAGAGGTGTCCCACAGGCGCTATTACCATGGAATTATTTGAGTGGGAAGAAACCACAGAACGGCAAGTTGCCGCAACCAAAACTACCACCCAAAGTTACTAACAAAAACTTTGCAAAAAAAACAACGCTTTTCACGTTTGTAGCACAGAGAATGATGATTAACGATTGTTAATTTAATGTATAGGAATTTCAATGTTTTGAGATTCCCGCTAAAAGCATGCGGGAATGACATGCTGGGAGTGGGAAAATGACAATATGGGTGGTTGGGAGTGACCCTTTTGGTTATTGGTCTTTAGTTATTTGTCATTTTTGATTGATTGTCATCACCGCCTTTTTTTGTCACCCTAGCGAATGCGGCTTGTTTGTCATTCCCGCATGCTTTTAGCGGGAATCTAACTTGTTTTTAAGATGAATTTTTATGGAAGATGTAAATGAAGAAGATTTAACCCGCCGTGATTTTTTCGGACTGGTTGGCCACACATCTATTGGAACCTCAATCGCCGGATCGGTCGTTATTACTTACAAATTTTTAAATCCAAATGTTTTATTCGAACCCCCTACGAAATTTAAAATCGAGAAAGTGGATAATTTTACCGAGGACTCTGTTATATTTTTTGAAGATAAGAAACTCTTCATCATTAATAGAGAAGGCGCGTTTCAGGCCATTTCAGCAGTATGTACTCATCTCGGATGTACTGTGGAAATAGCGCCGGAAAATCAGTTTCACTGTCCATGCCATGGGAGTAAATTCGGTGAACATGGAAACGTTATAGCAGGCCCGGCTCCAAGACCTCTTCCTCATTTTGAACTGTCCCTGTCAAGAGACGGATATCTTGTTGTGGATATGAAAAAAGAGATTGATGCTGAGTTTAAATTGGTTGTATAAAAAAATTTGGATTCGGACGCAGATTAACGCAGATTTTTAGGATTTTTAACAATGAAAAAAATTAAATCTTTAATTATGGAAAACAGGATTTGGAAGTCCTTTTTTCGACACGACTTCTCTTTTACGGAGCGAAACCGTTCTATCCGCACATTCGGTAATTTTTTTCTCCACCTGCATCCGGTAAAAGTAAGAAAGCATGCTATTCGTTTCACTTATACCTTTTGTCTCGGCGGGATAGCTCTGATGTTATTTATAGTATTAACCTGGAGCGGTATTTTATTAATGTTTTATTATCACCCATCCGTTCCAACTGCGTATAACGACATAAAGGATTTGGGATTTGTGGTTTCGTCCGGCGTATTTTTAAGAAATGTTCACCGCTGGGCCGCCCACATGATGGTGGCGTTTGTTTTTTTTCATATGTGTCGTGTCTTCTTTACCGGGGCCTATAAACCGCCCAGGGAGTTTAACTGGGTAGTAGGAATCATTCTCCTTCTTTTGACGTTATTACTGAGTTTTACCGGTTACCTGCTCCCCTGGGATCAACTGGCTTTTTGGGCTATTACAGTCGGAACCAATATGTCGAGTTATGCGCCGATTATCGGGGAAAAAATAAGGTTTGTGCTTTTAGGCGGTAATATTGTCAGTGAAAATGCCCTGCTGAGATTCTATGTGCTGCATTGTGTTGTATTGCCATTAGTTATCACAGTATTATTGGTCATTCATTTCTGGAGAATCCGAAAAGACGGAGGGATATCCGGGCCATTGTAAAAATTTGACAGGATGAACAGGATTTACAGGATTTATTATATGGAGAAAAAAAGACGAGAGGAGCAAGACTTTAAAA
Source organism: uncultured bacterium (assembly GCA_965367285.1). Taxonomy (GTDB): domain Bacteria; phylum Nitrospinota; class Nitrospinia; order CAJXCL01; family CAJXCL01; genus CAJXCL01. Next base: position 5,975 of record CBDUII010000053.1, on the reverse strand, counting down.
AAAAATCTTGTTTATCCTGTTATCCTGTCTGAAATTCTTTTTAAGAGGTGAATGAATAGTTATGAAATCACAAAAAGATAAAGGAAAGATTTTTCCTGCTGACCCTGATAAAACTTATGGGCTAATGGCTCTGGTAAAGGGAGAATCGCCACAGGTAGAAAAAGAGCCTGAAGATACTGTAATGACATACCCGCATCTGCTCTTAAGGGAAGTCATTGCCGCCATGCTTTTAGTGATTTTTCTTACTGTCATATCATTGTATTTTGACGCGCCGCTGGAAGAAATGGCCAATCCCGGGAAAACCCCTAATCCGGCAAAAGCTCCCTGGTATTTTCTCAATCTTCAGGAACTGCTTCACTACTTCTCTCCTTTAGTTGCGGGCGTAATTATTCCAACATTAGTGGTAATCGGATTAATAGCTATCCCTTATATTGATCCGTCAAGAAAAGGAATCGGGGTATGGTTTTCTCCGGAGAGAAGGTTGGCAAACATTGTATTCGCAATTTTTGTTATTACCGTAATTGTTTTAACGGTTATCGGTACTTTTTTCAGGGGTCCGGGCTGGATCTGGGTCTGGCCATGGCAAACAGGGGTTTATTTTTGATAAATGATAGATTGCAGATTCCAGAGTCAAAACTAATCTGGCATCTAAAATCAGGAATCTGAAATTTCCTATTTAATTATGACAAAAGACGCTTATAAACTTTACAGAATCTACGGTGTGATCAGCGTTATTTTTGTTCTTACACTGGCCGTTGCACCACCTCTTACCGATCATTCTTATAAATGGAAGAAATACCAAAAAAACTTTAAAACACTGGAATTATCATTGATCGAAGATGAGGATTTAAAAAGAGGAATCATAGAAAGGCCCTATGAAATTAAGCAGGTCATTGTTAAAGATCTGAACCGGGTGGATCGCTGCACCACCTGTCACCTGGGAATCGACAACCCGGATTTCAAAGATGCTCCTCAGCCCTTCCGCACCCATAAAAATTATCAGCAGCATCCCCTTGAAAAATTCGGCTGTACTGTCTGCCACGCCGGACAGGGAAGAGCCACCACAGCAGACGAAGCTCATGGCCGGGTAAAGTTCTGGGAAGCCCCGATGATCCCAATAAAATATATTCAATCATCCTGCGGAAAATGTCATCTCACAGTGGAAGTCCCCGGCGCTCCCAGTCTTTCCAATGGACGAAAACTTTTTAAGGAATTTGAGTGCTTGGAGTGCCACCGAATTGGGAACGTGGGAGGTAACGTAGGACCGGAACTAACCCATGAAGGAAGATACGGACACCGGGATCCGGAATGGTTGTTTAAACATTTTAAAGACCCTGAGGCGGTCATTCCCGGTACAATGATGCCTGATTTTGACTTTACAGATGAACAGGCCGCTGATCTAACCATGTATATGTTAAGTTTGACCGATGAAAAGATAGCCGGCTACTTTTCAACAAAAACAATGATTCCGGATGTTATAACCGGCAGGGAGCTTTTTTTCGAAAAAGGATGTATTGGCTGTCACAGCATTGGCGGAAAAGGTGGAAAGATAGGGCCGGACCTTGCCAATGTGGCGACACGCAGAGACGCTCAATGGATTTTTGATCATTTTAAAGACCCAAAATCTATCTCGCCGAAAACTGTTATGCCTAAATTTGGATTTACCGACGACGAAGCCAGGGCTTTAACTCTCTTTGTTCTCAGTATTACAGATAAAAATATTATAGATTATATTACCGGTCCTGCTAACAAATAGCCACTACATCACCAGACAGGAGTCCGGTGTTTTAGTTGAATATGAAATGGTGAAAAGTTTGGAGCTGGATTTTGGAAAATATACCAAAATAAATAAAAATGATAAAACCGAATGATATGATTAACCTTGATGATAAAGAGTTTGAGAAGTTTTAATGGTCATTGGTCATCAACAGCCTTTACTATAATATTACCTACCATACCTTGATGGATAAAACAAAAATAGAGGTACTCTCCTTCTTTAAGAAATGTATGTTCAAAATGCTTGCCAGGTTCAAGTATTGTTATTTTTAATTCTTTATTTTCTGGATTCGGTCCGGGTACACTGGCAAACTTATGCGCCTCTATAGAATGATCATTGTTTGTCCACCGGATAGTATCTCCTGCCTTAATTGTTAAAACTGCTGGAACGAACACCTTTGATTCTTCTGGAATGTTCACTATATGTGTTTTCCCTTTCCTGAAAACCCTTGTAGAACCCTCTTCCGCTATGGTTGGAACAGTTTCCTTCTCCTTGAGTGGAGGTTCTTCTTTCAATGTCTCTTCCGTCTTTACTTTAGCTTCTCTCACCTCTAAGAGCGGCTCCCCCTCTACTGTTATCTTTCCCGATAGTTCTATGGGATGAGTGAAACAAAAATATTTAGAGGTCCCTGGTTTAGTAAATTTAACTATATATTTATCTCCCATTTTTATATATTTAGAATTGAACCACAAACTACCTTTCTTCGCCTTCTTTCCAAATCCAGCAAACTCTAGCTTACTATTGATAAAATGGACTCGCTTATCCTCATTTACCCATTCAATACTTTCACCGGTTTTAATATGAAGAATGGCAGGAATAAGCTCACTGAAACCTTTAATCTTCTTATCAGTAATAACCACTATATGAACCTTAGAACCATCTTCCGCTTTGTATGACCTGGCTTCTATTAAATCTTCCCTGGGTGGAGCCAGACTCTCTGCTTTTGTCTTTACCTCTGCTACTTTCATCTCTTCTGAGGGATAGACTCCCACTATTATCATTCCAGATAGTTTCTGAGAGTGAAGGGCACAATAATAATTATATGTCCCTGGTTTAGTAAACTTATTTTTCCATTTTTCCCCCTGCTTTATCATCTTCGCTTTAAACCGCAATCCACCTTCTCCCGCCTTACTTTTGATAAAGTGGATACTGTCATCCTCATTTTTCCATTCAATACTATCACCCGTTTTAATACGGATGATAGCAGGATTAACCCCGGTAACACCTTTAAGCTTCTTATCAGTTATAACTACTACATAAACTGTAGAACCATCTTCCGCTGCATATGAAGTAGCAGCTGTTACTTGAGTTAAATGTACTGAGACGATAAACAGCCCTAAAAGTAAAAGAATTAAAATTATTTTCCGGGTTATATTCATAAATTTCTCTCCCCCAGTTCAAATTTACACAATAATTATTATACTACCAGTTTCTTTTCAAAATAATTATACCTTATATATTACCCTGTAAAACCTTCTTTTTTTTTAGGACGTAAAGTCCCGTTGGGACAACGTCCCTTTTCGAGAAGTTTTTTTCAGCAGAGTTATTCGGCTGTACATGTAGTAAGCAATAGGCAGTAGGCAGAAAATCCTGGTAGCTGCCTGCCGCTAACTGTTCACTGCATACTGGTTTTTTGGCTGCGGTTATTTTGCTCTATAATATAATTGTTAATCATGGAATCCCTTTTATTCTACTTTGATATTTCCAAACAGTTAAAATTTGTTTTTTAACGACAAAAAACAAAACTGAAAGGAGGTTTCCAATGAATAAGTTTATCAGTATATTTGGACAGATACTACAGATATTTCCAAAGGGGGAGTTTTACACAGCAATATTTGAAACGAGAGCCGAACAGGGGGGCTATAAAGCCCCTTTCGTGGAAGGAATATCTTTAATCCTGTTATCTATGCTGGTTCCCTGGTCCATTGCCTTCGCAAAGGCTTTAAAAATCGCTTCAACTATATGATGCAAATTGTTTCCTGAAATCATTCTGATATGAAGCGTAACTCCGCAATTATTGGCAAAGGCCTGAAAAAATTCCTCCACCAATTCCACATCAAACTCTCCGACTTTTTCTTTAGGAAGGTCTACATCATAAATAAAATAAGGTCTGCCGGCAATGTCCACTACCACTAACGCGAGCGCTTCGTCAAGAGGGGTATAAGCAGAGCCAAACCTCCGAATTCCCTTTTTATCTTTCAGTGCCTTCTTGAAAGCTTCTCCCAATACAATACCAGCGTCTTCCACCGTGTGATGAAAATCGATCTCTACATCCCCTTTTGCCTTAATTTTCAGATCAAATAAACCATGTTTGGCTAATTGAGACAGCATGTGGTCAAGAAAGGGGACATTTGTGGAAATATCATACTTCCCTTCTCCGTCAAGGTTTAAATCTATCTCAATTTCTGTCTCACTGGTTTTACGTTTTACCGAAGCAGTTCTTTTCATAAAATTTCCTTAATAGTTCGCGTAATTAGAAAACAAAGATTAGCATATAAATAAAAAGTAATAAAGTAAGAAGGTGTTTTAAGGCGCTAAATTATTTTTTTGAAGCGCAAAGATAAACGACAGGCACCCGGCTTACAACCTTGGCCCAATGTTCCGTATTGGCCGGCAGGTCCAGACGATCTCCGGGATTCAATATGACTTTTTTCCCATCTCTCAGCCCCATTTTGATTGATCCTGAAATAACCCATCTGACTTCCGGATCAGGATGTGTATGCCACGGGTATGTTACTCCCGGGTTATCGCTCCAGCGGAAAAAACCGAGTCCCTCCTGCCTGAGGTCATCCTCCAGCTCTTTAGCCGTTGGAGGTTTATCTCTGTCCCATCTTTGTAATTTCATAAAACGGCAAGCTGCAATCAAAAGTGATTTGCCACAAAGCCACTAAGGCACAAAGGGAAGGGGGAAAGGTGGAGAAAAAAGATTTTTCTCCTATTCTTTTCTCTCTCCCTTCCTCTTGAATCTTTTTGTGTCTTCGTGTCTTAGAGTGTAATATTATAAAATCAGTTTCCGGAATTCTTCTAATTCCTTCTCATCAGCATATCCGCTTTCTTTAACAACCTGATATACTTTTTCAGGATGTGTGGTAATTTCTTTAGCCAGTTTTTGAGTTTCGTCAATAAACTTATAAATCTTTTTATCCATCAGAGGCCTAATAATAGGTTTCAGAATTTTCAGGAGTACTTCTAAAACAATATTATCAATCTTTGTGTAAACATTGGCGTTCACATAGGTTCTGGCAGGATTTCCCCCGACTCCCCTGTACTCAAATAATAAAGCGCCTCTTCCCAGTAATTTAAAAATCAGGCCATGATATCCCCCGAATCCGTAATAATACCTTTTCCCGGGTGCGGAGTAAATCACTTCAAATTTACCAGCAATTCCTTTCCGATCATTAAAAACGTACATTCCATCAGTACCGTATTTAATCAAATAATTTCTGATTTTCATGGCCTTTAAAGTTGCTGATAGAAAAGCAGGATGATCCATCATAAATTTTAATACGGATTTGTCCGTTTTGTATTCTATATCTTTAAAAAATCGGTAAATGGAATGCGTCGCTACAATTTCCCTGACTTCTTCTTTCCTGTCGTCAGCAAGCAATTCATAAGGTATTTTAAATTTTATTTCCTCCCTTGATGCTTGTCCATGTGAAGTTCCCGCACAGATTAAAACAATACTTATAATAAGCAGCAATTCTAAAACCAGGGATCGTGGACCGGAAATTGGGGAATACATTGAGTTTTGAGTACGAAGCTTATTTATTAACAGGACATTCCTCTGGTTCCCAAGCTCCAGCCTGGGAACCTAATTGCCGAAGAAGCGCCTGCTTCTTGATTATAAATCAGGCATTAGGATGCGTTAGTTGCTTAATGTTTTGTGAAGATTAATGACTAATAACAGAGGTATCTAAATACAGTCTCTCCTTTTTCATCCATCACTATATCATACCATAAACATTTAGCTATCCGCTGACCATATTTTAATTAACTCTTTAACATACGGTTCCACGTAGAGTGTCTTGTCCTAAAATAGTTTTACAGTTATAGCCAAGGAGGTTATACCTATGAAGCGAGTAAGTTATACCCCCTGTTTCCTTTACAACTGAGTACAGTGAAGCTTTTAAGAAGCAGGTAGTCCGGAAGTTGTCAATAGTTTTGAGACACCCACCGGCCTAATTTAGTGTACAACCTC
>CBDUII010000052.1:0-10524 GCA_965367285.1 uncultured bacterium | reverse complement strand
TAACGTTAAAGGAATTAACGCGAAATTTTTAATTGGGTTCACTCCCTTGAAATCGGTGAACATGATCCGTTTTATGAATAAATATATTTTGACAAAACCTGTTCCAGAGTCAATTACTAGGAGGATAGAGAAATCAAACAATCAAGCTTTAGAAGGAATTAAAATTGTCGTGGAGTTAATCAAGAGAGTCAGAGATCTAACAGATAAAATTAACGGAATTCACATTATGCCTCTCGGCCTGGAAAGCCGCCTGCCACACCTTTTGGAAAAACTGTAAACCTTCGATTATTCCTAATTCAGTTTTGCTTTATTTTGGTTTACTCCAGGAAATGTTTTTATTGCCCTCTGGATAACTAATTGTGTTAGAGCATCGCTACTAAGCCATTCACCACCAGCCTGACTGAAGCGATCTGCCAACAGCAAATTGTCAAGCAAGGCTACCTGGGTTTCAGCAAAATGTCCTCTCCAGATAATTTTTTTATCTTTGAGGCTAATTAAATAAGCGATAAACGCAATGGAAGCAGGTTTGTTTACCGCCATTGTCGAGCCGTCTTTATCATTATATTTTGTTATGACACCTGTAACTACAGCATCTAAATCAGTATCCTGATATCTGCTAACAACTCTGGTAACAATAGAATCTATATCAATTAAATTAGCTTCAGGCATTTTTATCAAATCTTTACTTTTTTCTTCAATCAATCCAGATTCCTGTTTTATTTTATCAACTTTAGCCGGTAATTCAGCAGCAGTCTCTGGTGTTTTGACAAGCTCTATCCTGAAAGGTATTTCGGAAGGAGCAATTAAATCATACTGCTGATAAGAGGAAAGCTCTTTATAAAAAATATCCGCAACTTTCACTCCAGCACCAGGATCTATTGGTCGGAAGTTCGGGTATTTTGAACGGCTCTGAATTTGAAACTCTTCAATCCCAATCCTTTGTAGTCCCTTTAGCCCTTTGTTATCTTCTGCGTATAAATTAGTCATCTGTCCTGCGAATGCTGAAAGTAATATGAAAATAATTCCTACAATTTTAAAGAGGGAACTGCGATATTCACCTGACAAACTCATGATGAATCCTTTCAGCAAAAAGGGTCTTTCAATTAAGAATAATTTGATACTTTAATATAAATCCCTGTGGCATAATTGTCAAATTAATGATTATATAGCAAGGGAAGAGCAAGTGAGGCTAAAACTGGTTTTAGAATCTACGCAAAATATCATCAGATCTATTCGTTGATAAGTTTTCTGATTAAGTTCTCTGCTTTAGCAGAATCGAATCCGCCGAATATCTGAAATCGAATATAGCCGTTTTTATCGATAATTGCTACTTCAGGTGTTCCTCTTGTTCTGTATCTTTTCATTGTTACAGGGATATGTTCCCCTGTTTTGAGGAGATCAATTCCTACAAGGTGATGCATACCCTTTTCTTTTACGAATAACTTTAAGCGTTCAGGGGTCTGATAGTTATGTCCTTCAAATACAGTGTGGATGCTCAACATCTTAAGTCTACCGGTTTCAATAGGGTTTTTAAAAGTATTAGTCCAGTGCTGCATAAGAGGAATACTGAATTTGTTGCAGCCAGGACACCAAAGCTGAAAAAACTCGATAATTATAACCTTTCCTTTTAGCTCGGTTAAGGTTACACCTGGACCGTTGATCCATTCGGAGATTAGCCAATCCGGAGCCCTCCTGACGCCTGCATCAGCAAGATTACAGGATAATAGTGAAAGGCAAAAAGTTAGAATGATAACCCTGAGTAGTCTCATCATTTTTTCTCTTGATTATACATAAAGCGGCAAGTTGCCGCAACTATAATTCGATAAGGAAAACCGAATTGGACGGTTTCCGAAGGAAAGCCGCCCGAAGACTAAGGCCAGGGATGGCCGATAATCAAATAGGGCTTCCGCCCTGAGAGCCATCAAAAAAGCTTCTTCAGCTTTGCATAAGGCGCTGTAAAAAGAAAGAACTAACAGCGTCTAAAAAAAAAGTTTTTACAGAGTATATGCTTTACTATCTTTGCGTTCTCTGTGTCTTTGCGGTGAAAAAAACTTCCCTCAAAAAGAAGTTTTTCATAGATTAGATTCATAGTATAGATAAATGTGCTTGGACTCAGAGTTAATCTTCTTTCTCTAATCTTTTCTGCATTCTATTCATTAGGTCACTAAAAGACTCCTCTTGAATTATCTTGTGGAACTGAGTTTTCAAATTTACAACAAGGCTTACTTCATCCAGGATTACATCGTAAATAAGCCATTTGCCGTTTATTTTGTGTAGCTTGTAGTCAATTTCAATTAACCCTTCACTTTCATGTTCCATGGACGTCCGAACTTCTGCTTTCCCTTTTTTAATCATTCCGTTATTATATGTTATTTCCAAATCCACAAAAAACTTTGCGGATTTGGGATAAGCGACCTTTTTAAACAATTTTCTAAGGACAGCTAAAAAAATTTCTTTTTCTTCAGGTGTTCTTTTTTTCCAATGGGAGCCTAATGTATTTGGCCCTAAAATAGAAATATGAATAAGCGAATTAGCTTTTTTCGTCAGTTTTTTGTTGTTTTTTATCTCTTCAGGAGTTAGCTTGGTTGTAGATTCATCTTTAACCATGCTTATAGCTGTAAGGAGCTCTTTAACGATAGTCCTTGGTTTTCCTTCTTCAGCTAATAATAAACCTGGAACCATTAGTAAGATTAGAAGGCATGAAGCAATATAAAACGATTTTTTTCTCATAAGTAGTAAGTTAACAAATTTTTAAAAATAAATCTATTGTATAGAGATTTGCATTTTTATTAACAATGAATCAAATGTTTACGACTATATTGCTGATTAGAAATTGTCCGCCCCTGCTGGTTCGGGGTTGTCCGTTAGGACACCCCGAACCATAATGCACCGTTAAAGTTATTAGTGCAATATGGTTCGAAGCCTCTATCGAGAGCTTCGAACCAGCAAGATTTTAAGTTCGCCCAAAGGGCGTTAAGTTCACGTACAGGAATTTCGATGTTTGTCAGATTTCCGCTAAAACTTGTCCTCGCACGCTTGTATCGGGGAGCATGCGGGAATGACAACCAATGATTAATGACAAATAGCAAATGACCAAAAGTGTCATTCCCGCGAAAGCGGGAATCTGATTTGACGTACAGGAGCAGTAATGAAAATAAATTTAAAAGCAAATTTTTTATTTTATATCTCTTGGTCTTTCATTTTGATATTTTCGATAAATTTATTATTTGCCCAGGAGAGGATCGAATTAGGGATCGATGAATGCATAAAAATGGCCTTCGAGAATAGTCGTAATTTACCCGAGGTTTCAAGCAATAAAATTGGCAAATATTTCGGCCGCCTTTTTAAAAGACAGGCAGAAGAAAAAGATAAAAGCCAGAGAAAAAAGGAAGCAATAGTCTATAAAATTAAAACATTATATTATGATCTTCTCCTTACAAAGGAATTAATAAAATTAGCTGAAGATGTTAAAAGTAACTTTGAGAAGGCTTTCGAAAAAGCGGAAAAAAAACTGGAATCCGAAGACCCGGATATTACGCAGCAGGATGTTCTGAAACTCAAATTGGGTTTGGTGGGAAGTAAAGACGAATTAAATCGGTTGGAGCATGAAAAAAAAGAAATTATTGAGTCTTTTAAGTATGAGCTTGGCATTCCAGGAGATAAAACATTTGATATTAAATCAAAAAGGCTCAAGCAGGAAAAAATTGATTTAAAAAAAATTAAGGCCGATTTTGATTTGGCTTCCAGCAATAAATCTTCTTTAAAAGAAAAGGAAGCTGTGTTCAGGATAACTAAAGTATTTTTAAAAATTAACAAGGCTGATGACAGCATAAAGATAGCGAGGGAGGTAAGAAAGGTTTCAAGAGGCCTTTTGGTTACTAACCTGGCAAATTTTGATTTTGGAATCGGGGAAGCAAAAGATCTATTTGAAGCGCTTTTTATTTACATGAGATCGGTAAAAAATTACTTAACAAAAATTCATGCTTATAATCTTGCTGTTGCCGAATTGAGCTATGAAACAGGAAAAAACTCAAGCAATCGGGCTTACTAACCGTAAAGCTATTAAAGGTAAAACAGAACAAGTCCATATACTGCAAGCAATCTTAAATATTTTTAGAGGAATGATAATGCCTACCAGTACATTTTCTCATATCCCTACGTTCTGTTTATTTTTACAAAAAACAAAGCCTGAATCTTTTCTTGATATTGGGCTTGGAAATGGAAAAATGGGATTCATTGCCAGAGATTGGTTGGATGTCATGCATGGCAGACGATATCGCAAGAAAGACTGGAAAGTGAAAATTGATGGCATAGAGATTTTCCCTGATTACATACAGGCCCATCAAAAAGCTATTTACGATAACATTTATATAGGTGATGCATTAGAAGTTATAGACAACTTGGAGAATTATGACTTGATTTATTTAGGTGATGTGCTGGAGCATTTCACAAAAGAACAGGCGTGGCAGATGCTCGACAAATGTGCAGTGCATTCAAACAAATATATAATTTTATCCATCCCGCTTGGCGAAAACTGGACGCAGCCTGAAATATACGGCAATCCTCACGAAGAACATAAATCGTTCTGGAGTTTTGAGGAATTTGAACCATTTGTTTCTGAAAAAGAACTTCTTGATTTTCCTGATAGAGGCATTTATGGAACATTTCTCATAAGGCGAGAGGATTTTCTTCATTACAGGATAAGGGAAAAAGCTGACGCTTTTTTTGGACATGGTAAAAGGGAAGAGGCTATAAGTGGGATGATCGAATCTCTCAAAGAACTTCCTCCCAACCTTGCCAGTGAGTTTTTACTTACAGATTTATTTTTAAAACAACGTAGGAACAAAAAGGCGTTTGAAAGATTAGCAAACGCAAAGAAGTATTTCCCTGAGGACCAGTCAGTTAAGGAAGTTTTACAACAGTTGAATGCCTGCGCAAATGCTTGAAACTGTTTGCATCAGACTTTTTGCAGCAATCGGTGCACCACTGCGGCTCCAACCGAATCTCCCCAGACATTGATCGAAGTTCGAAATCGATCCAAAAGCCAGTCTACCGCTAATAACAGGCTGATTCCTTCCAAAGGCAGCCCCACTGCCTGGAGGACAATTACCATAGTTACCAGTCCGGCTTCCGGTATTCCTGCCGCTCCTATTGCTGCTAAAGTAGCGGTGATAAATATAATAGTTTGCTGGGCAAATCCCATCTCTATTCCATATCCCTGGGCAATAAACATCACGGCAGCCGCCTCATAAAGTGCGGTTCCATCCATGTTTATCGTACTCCCAAGTGGTATCGTGAAGCGCACGGCGCGCTCATCCACTTTGTTTTCATGAGCGCATTCCATGGTAAGAGGGAGGGTTGCCGAAGAACTTGCAGTTGCAAAAGCTGTCAGCAGGGCGCGCAGCATACCCACTAAATAATTCCAGCCTCTTCCCGCGATGAATAATAATATCGCAAAAAGTACTACAAAATGCACGGCCAGCCCGGAAAGAACAGTGACCATATGCCATCCCACTGCCTGAACTTCCGTTAAAAAAGCATCGCCGCCTGCCTTTCCTAATCTCCCTGCGATGAGAGCAAAAATTCCTATAGGGGCAAAATACATGATCCATGTAACTATTGTCATCATCGCGTCATTTACAGATTCGAAAAACTTGATGGCTGCGGTGCCGCGATCTCCCAACTTAATAAGCGCTATAGCAAAAAGGATGGAAAAAATTATAATGGGTAAAAGCTGCATTTCCGAGGCGGAAGCTACAAGATTTGGTGATACAAGGGAAAGCACTATATCGCTGATACCGGTATCCTGTTTAGCCGCAATACTTTCCGGCAGTTCACCTCCGCCTAAATTCAACCCGACGCCGGGCTGAATGAGATTCACCACCACCAATCCAATGAATACAGCAATCGCAGTGGTACTCAAATAATAAAAAATTGTAATAGCGCCGAGTCGTCCCAGTTTTTTAGCGTCCCCCATAGATGCAATCCCGGTTATAACGGCTGAGATAATGAGGGGAATAACCATCATTTTTAGCGCGTTCATAAAAAGCTCTCCAAGCCAGGCAAATTTGAGCATGGTTTTTCCCCAGAACCAGCCGCAAAATATTCCGGCTACGACGCCGGCGGCTATTGAAAATAGCAGTATTAATGCGCGTTTATTCTGCATTTATTATTCCTATTTTGAATGTAACCACAGATTGCACGGATTTCACTGATTATTTGGACTGTCCTATCTTATGGAATAAAACTTGACGTTTCAAGATGTTTTCTCTACTATCCTGAAAAAAAGAATTCAAGCAAAGTGATAATTTAATCCCACACAGTGGGTTTAATTCCCCGACGTTCTACGTCGAAAAAATTGATAAAGTTGTTTTAGATACCCCGATGCTCTGCGTCGGGGAGTATGTCATTGTATAGTAATTTCAATGTTTACAGATTCCCGCTAAAATCATGCGGGAATCTAACTTGAACCATGAAACCCCTTTTTCACACAAGTTTGGTTAACGGGCCTTTTGATGACCCAGTTTTATATGTGGACTTCATGTTTCAAAAGAGGGCACTCCTTTTTGATTTAGGGAACATCTATCGGCTTTCCCCGCGAAACCTATTGAAAATCAGCCACGTATTTGTAACCCATACCCATATGGATCACTTTATAGGGTTTGATCACCTGATCAGGCTTCTTTTAGGCAGAGACCAGATACTTTCTATCTTTGGTCCACCGGGGATTATTGAATCAGTCCAGGGAAGGCTATCCGGGTATAACTGGAACCTTGTTGAAAATTATCGTTATCCGTTTTTATTAAAAGTTTTTGAAATAAATAAAGACCACTTGAAAGAAACAATCCTTGTTTGCCGAAAAAAATTTGCTCCTGAAAATTCTCCTAAAAAAATTGCTATTCCAAATGATGGTTTGATCTACAGAGAAGACCAATTTATAGTAAAAGCAGTTGAATTAGACCACAAAATTACTTCCATGGCTTATTTGCTGAAAGAGCGTTTTCATTTGAATGTTAATAAGGAAAAGTTGAAAGAGCTCGGCCTGGATGTCGGTCCGTGGTTAAGTGATTTAAAGAAAAGCGTATATGCCAATAAATCAGATAATTACATCCTAAAAGTTCCAGTAAAAGAGCGGCAAGTTGCCGCAACAAAGGAGTATAAGTTAGGCCACTTGAAAAAAGAGGTTTTAAAAACTACACCCGGACAAAAAATCGGTTATATAGTAGATTGCGACTATACTCCTGAAAATCGGGGAAAAATACTTTCCTTTATGAATAGAGTCGATGTTTTATATATAGAAGCTTCTTTTTTAGACAACGATAAAAAAAGAGCCAGGGAAACAGCTCACCTTACTGCTAAAGAAGCAGGAGAATTAGCCCGTGAAGCAGGAGTGAAAAAAATGCAGGTTTTTCATTTTTCCCATAAATATTCCGGGAATGAGGAAGTTTTGGTAGAGGAGGCTCAAAAGGCTTTTATCAGGGATCAGGGGACAGAAGGCAGAGGGCAAATGACAGAGGACAGAAAGCTGACCGCTGATGGCTGAATGCTTTTATATTTATTCCAAGGGGAATTTATCTTGAACAAATTTTACCGCGTTATCATGCGTCTTGATTTGACCTTCCAGAAGGGCATCTTCTACCGCTGTGAGGATTTCCCTGAAAGCAGGACCGGCTTTGTAACCTATCGCGATTAGGTCATGACCGTTTATAAGCGGTTTCGGTTTGATCTCCTCTGGTTTAAGCTCCGATAATTTTTGTTTGCAGAATTCCCAATTAATTAGATTTCCATGGCTTGCAAGACAGTCCAGCCGATGCAACTCAAGATGATCAGCAAAATTTGGCAGCCGCAGAAATCGTTTCAACTTACTCTCACGCATTTTTTGAACATCCTTAAAACGGAGGTGATGAAGCACTAACTCTGATATATTCTCAACCTGTTTATTAGAGAGCCGCAGCCGTTCTCCAATCTCCTCGGTCATTCGCGCGCCGACTTCACAGTGATTATTAAAACGAATACGATCTTCGATGGTAAATGTCGAAGGTTTTCCAACATCATGAAAGAGTACACCCATGGCCAAAGAAGGAGACGGGTTGCTCATTTTTCTCAGCATAATCATTGTGTGCTCCCAAACATCGCCTTCAGGGTGAAACTCTTCAGGTTGTTTCACTCCCTTCATTGCAACGACCTCCGGTAAAATCACTTCCAGCAACCCGACTTCATCGAGCAACATTATGCTTTCTGCCGGATACAAGCCTGTAATCATTTTTAACAACTCATCTCTTATTCTTTCCGCGCTAATCTGTAAAATTGTTCCAGCCAGCTCTTTAATTGCATTATAAGTATTTGTTTCTATTTCGTACTGGAATCTGGCAGCGAATCTCACGGCCCTGATGAGTCGCAACCGGTCTTCGGAAAAACGGTCTTTAGGATTATTTATGGTTCTAATGATGTTGTTTTTGATATCCACCTGACCATTAACGTAATCTATAATTTTCCCCTGCACCGGGTCGTAGAACATGCCGTTGATAGTAAAATCCCTGCGAAAAGCATCCTCCTTTTCACTTGAAAAGTGTACTTCCTCCGGATGACGCCCGTCTATATACTTTCCGTCAGATCTGAACGTTGCCACTTCAAATTCAAACTCGTCGTATAAAACTTTAACCACACCAAATCTTGCTCCAACAGGGATGGTTTTTTTAAATAATTTCATTACTTGATCCGGACGAGCTTCAGTAGCGATGTCATAGTCCTGTGGTTCCAGGCCCATAACCATATCTCTTACACATCCACCGGCCCAGCAGGTTTTGAACCCGGCATCAGACAATGTTTTTACTATTTCCTCAGCTTTGATTTTCATAATTTGAACTGCTGCTGACTATATATTTTGCAAATTATTTAGCTCAGTGTAATTCGTGGTTTCAATCACAAAAAATGGCTAAGAGTTTTTTGCGGAAAGTTTTTAAGAAGATTCAACAGGGAAGGGTGCTGGATATTTTTTCTTTACCGTTTCAATCTCATGCAGATATTTTTCTGAATAATAAAATTTCGAAAAGTTATTCAACTCATCTTCCAGCCTTTTGATGTACGGTCGAATATCAATGCCGTATTTATTAATCTCCCTGAGATTCGCTTCATGGATTATCATGGTTGAATAGTAAAGCAAAAGGATTCTAATTCTACTCTTTAACCTGAAGAGATACGCCTTTCCCCCTAATGTATTAAGAAAAAAATGAGCATACTCATACAAAGCATCAAATGGAGGGAGAATCTTGTCAGCATTTGCGCAACGAATATGCTGCTGGTAAAAGTAGTCCATTGTTTGCTCAGCAATATCTTTTTCTTTTTCAATGATATCCTTGATTAAAATAATATTATTTTTGCTGATAGTTCTGTAAAAATGATATGTGTTTTTTAGAATATCTCCGGGTGAGTTTTTCTCGCCGACGATAGGTTTCTGTTTGTACAATTTTGCTGTAACATTTTTGAAGAGAGCATAAGTACCGTTCTCTAACTGATACTCCTTAATATATTCTCTCTTGTCCAAGTAGGAAAAAAAGTTAATAACCCTCTTATTAATCGAGTTGCAATCTATCGCTGGGACAACATTTTCATTTTCAGTTGATTCATGGGAAACTTCAGAAGAGGGAGTCTCTTCTCCAAAAACATCAGCTAATTTTTCCTGTGTCGGCTCTATAACCTCTCTCTCTCTCTTAAGCGTCTCTTTAAGTTCAGCGGTTTCCTTCAACAGATATTGGATATCTTCATCCTTCATTTTATATTCATTTTTCAAAAGTTCCTGTGATTTACGGGAACTAATTTTATCCATTATGAGGTAAACCAAACCACTTAATAAAAGAGCAATGGAAATGATCGATATGACATTTTTCTTCATAATCACAACATCCTACTACAGTTCATTATTAATTCAAAGGAGTTTTGTTTTTTTGGGATTTAAATGTGTGTATAGGAATTTCAATGTTTTTAGATTCCCGCTAAAACTTGTCCTCGCGCGCTTTTATCGGGGAGCACGCTGGAATGACACTTTTGGTTATTGGCCTTTTGTCATTGGTTGTCATCACCGCTTTTTTTGTCATTCCAGCGGGAATCTAAGTTCTGTCTACTTTTATTTACAGGCGCGTGCACAGGAATATACAGGTATTACAATATGGAGAGTAAAATGATCAGACACTATGAGAGGGTTTTTTTTGAATAAATTGGCAAACCAGTATAACTACGCGGAAGTGTTTACATTAGCTCCTTTGCCAACTTCTGAAATTCCGGCGGAGATTCGCCCCATCGAGTCAACTATAATCCGAGAAATAGCAGATCCTCCGGATGCAGGTTTTTCCGAAATGCTTTCTCGGCCTCCAGTTATTTGATTTATTTTATTTATCGCTCTTATAGTAAGAGCAATAGAATTTACGAAACTTTCACCTGCTTGCGCCATTTCAGCACCCTAATTAAGTTTACTTTTTTAATCCCACACAGTGGGTTTAATTCCCCGACGTTCTACGTCGAAAAAAT
>CBDUII010000051.1:0-10541 GCA_965367285.1 uncultured bacterium | reverse complement strand
TTTAACAGAGAGCGACTTTATCCTGGCCGCGAAAGCAGATCAATTGCAGTGAATCAACTTTTAGCCGGCAGGGGAAATAACTATTAATCGTTTGACAGGCTGCAACGCGGTTAAAAATCCGAAAAACGAATACCGAAATTTGAAACAAATCAGAAATATCAAATGACTGAAATTCAAAACTTTAAAAGCAATTTTCACGTTTTAATCATTCAAATTTTATTATTCGATATTGTTTCGTGCTTCGTTTTTCGATATTCGAAATTGAATTTTAAGAGCGCAGTTTTCGCCATAGGGTAGACCTGGCGATCCCCAGCTTTTTTGATGCCTTCGACCTGTTCCCGTCACATTCCTGTAATACCCGTTGAATTTCTTCGTATTCCACGTTTTTTAAATAAAACTGCCCTGTAAAATTTCCATCCTGGATGTTACATGACTTGGTTTTTGATTGATTAAGGTCAAATAGAAGATGTGAAGGTTGTATATTGTCTTCTTTGCGAAGGATTAGAGCCCGTTCAATTACATTTTGCAGTTCCCGCGCGTTACCGGGCCATGAGTAAGCCAATAATTTATCAACAGCCTGGGAAGATATTCCTTTAACAGGGTTGCCCAATTTTTCACTGAAATGTTTGATAAAATAATTGGTCAAGGGCAAAATATCTTCAAGCCGTTCTCTCAGCGGGGGTATGTTAATTGGAAAAACGGCTAAACGATAGTAAAGATCGTCCCGAAATTTGTTCCGATGAATTTCTTCCGTGAGGTTTCTATGGGTAGCGGTAATTATGCGAACATCTACTTGAATCGATTGATTGCTTCCCAACGGACGTATAGTTTGTTCATCTAATACCCTCAAAAGTTTAACCTGAGTGGCAGGAGATAGTTCCCCAATTTCATCCAGAAACAGAGTCCCGCCATCGGCTGCCTCAAAATAACCGCTCCTGTTGTAAATAGCGCCGGTAAAGGAGCCTTTAACATGCCCGAACAACTCACTTTCCAGCAGGGTTTCAGGTAAAGCGCCGCAATTGATCGCAAAGAAAGGTTTGGCAGCCCTGTTCCCGTTCCTGTGTATCATCTTGGCTATCAGCTCTTTCCCGGTCCCTGTTTCTCCTTGGATTAATCTAGTCGATGAAAGATCAGCGACAGTTGAAGCGAGTTCCACTACTTTCTGCATATCAGGGCTGCTAAAAATAATATCTTCCCTGTGTTGAATTTTATCCAGCTCGGTTTGAAGCACTTTTATTTTCTTTTGGGATTTTCTGATCTGTTTTTCCAATTTTTTTTCAGGGGTCTTATCAGTGAATATCCCCTGCGCATACCAGCCTCCGGCAATTTTAATGCAGCGGCTGTTTACATGAACGGCTAAACTCCCGCCATTGCGATTTGTAAGCTGAAATTCCATCCCTTCAACTTTATGAAATTCGATTAAATTTTCAAAATATTTTGCTACTGATTCTTTGGAACTTACGAGTTGCGCTATCATATCCTTAAATTGCTTTCCAACTATTTTTTCTATTTCTCTGTCAGCAAACCCGATCATTTTCAAAAGGTTTTTATTTATAAATCGAATAGGAGTTTTTTCAATTTTATCAGGTTGCTTAAAAGGGCAGGTAAAAAACACCATAGGAAGAGCGTTGCTCAGTACTTTTCTGAAAATTAAAAAATCTTCTTTTTGATTTTTCATAAAAATTTGAAATTCCGATACAGTAAAATAACGAGCTGGAGGCTCGCTATTTTAGTTAATGTTTGTTTCAAAAAGCGAAACAAACAAAAAACATCTGATACAAGTTAGATTCCTGCTAAAAGCATGCGGGAATGACAGACCCCGGAAGTGTCATTCCCGCGTGTTCCCCGCTTAAAACGTGCGAGGACAAGCTTTAGCGGGAATCCATAAACATTGAAATTCCGATACAGTAAATTAGCTCGATAGCGCTCGCTTATTTATTTATTGTGTTTTTTTAGCAAAGTTTTGTTGGCCGTTTTGAGCAGTAGCTCTATTCGATTGCGGCCCTGCCGCACTGTGTTATATTATTACAATGAAACAGATGTTTCAATTAAAACATGAGATTGTTTTATATTGAACCATATGGTAGCAGGCATTGCCCGCACTCCTGGATTTAACTTATTGATTTTTAAGTAAAGTTTATTGAAAAATATCAATGGCATAAGAACTGCTGAATTAAAAATGCTCTATCTGGAAAGCTCTTTCTTTTTAATTCACTTTCTTTTTAATTCAACAGGGTCTTTTTTTATTGACAAGCAAGATGAGTTGATTGTATAGTAGATTTTTTAATTTCCAACAGGCGGGAAATTTTGCCGCGTCAAGGCGCATTTGCCGCACTTCGTTGTAAATAATTAATCTTTTTTGGAGGATACAAAAACATGAAAAAGTTTTTTGTTGTGCTTTGTTCGGGAGTCATGATGTTTGCTTTAACCGGCTTAGCGGATGCCGGTTCTCTCAGCGGAAAGATTAGCTATAAAGGAAAGGTCAGAGCTCCAAAAAAGATTAAGATCACAAAGGACCCGAACGTTTGCGGGACAAAAGGAGAACTTATTGTAGAAAAATTATTGGTCAGCAATGGCGGTCTCATGAATGTAGTCCTACAAATTGAAGCTGAAGGCGAAGGAGATGCTGCCGATGTTGAGATCGATCAGAATAATTGCAGCTTTCAACCTCATGTTTCCCTTATTCGCGCGGGAGCAAAAGTGCTATTGAATAATAAGGATGGTTTAACGCATAATATTCATTCTTTTGCCGATGAAAACGAGGCGGTAAACTTTGCCCAACCCGGAGATGATAAAACTCATGTACTTCCTGAAGAGGCCGTTGAATTTGCGGAAATATACCCGGTTAAGTGTGATATTCATGAATGGATGAATGGTTATTTTGCTGTAGTGGAAACTCCTTTTGCCGCGATTTCAGCAAAAGGCGGAACTTATAAAATTGCCAATATACCGGACGGAACATATACATTGAAGATATGGCATGAAACTGCAGGGGAAAGTGAAAAAGAAATAACCATTAATGGGGACACAACACTCGATTTCGCGTTGTCAAAATAATGTTTAATGTATAAATAAGCGAGCTTCGCGAGCTAATTTATTAGGTTTACCGCGTTTCCGTATTGTCATTCCCATTCGCCCGGGAATGACAATAATAGAATGCGGTTAATGAACTTTATTTTAATAAACTTTTTTATATTATTATGTAAGGAGGTAAGCGTATGTTTAATAAAGGTCGAAACTTAATTCGAACCTGCATGTTAGCGGGGATTGCGGCTGTTGTGTGTCTTTTGGCTTTAGCAGAGCCGGCATTCGCGGCAAAATTTGACCAGGTATATAATCAGATTCTGGGACTCCCTTCCAGAAAGGTCATCTGGTTTGTCGCGCAAATGCATCTTTACATGGGTTCTTTTGTTCTTGCGGTTCCCATGTTCGTGGTGGTTGTGGAATATGCGGGCTTTAAGACCAATAGCAAGAAATTCGATGATCTCGCTTATGAATTCTGCAGCCTGCTGTCAGTTGCCTACGCGACAACCGCCGCTCTGGGCGGGCTTTTAGCCTTTGCTCTCCTGACACTCTATCCCACCTTCTGGAGTTTCATGAGTTCTATTTTTAAAGAAGTTATGTGGGTTTACGCGCTTATGTTTTTTGGTGAAACCTTCGCCCTGTATCTCTATTATTACGGCTGGCACGCAATGAAAAGCAGGGAGTTGTTTAGCAAAAAAATCAGGATCGTTTTTAAGATCATTGGATTGGGAATTGCCGCCCTTGGCGTTGCCTTTACCCTGGATTGGTACACAATGGGTGTGCACGTCACAGGAGACCAGCCGGCCCTTATAGGCATTACAATCGTTCTTGCTGGCATCTCATTTCTCGTTCTTAACCATCCAAAAGGAATTCATATCTTTTTAGGTATCTGGCTTAATATTTTTGGAACCTGGATCATGTATCTGGCCAACTCCTGGGCTGCTTTTATGATGAGCCCTGTCCTTATTAATGAAGCCGGCGAGTTTACCGGTAATGCGTTTCAGGCAATGACTAATCCTCTGTGGGGTCCTATTGCTATTCATAGATTACTCGGCAACCTGGCCTTCGGTGGGTTTGTTGGTGGTTCCTATGCCGCGGTTAAGTTTATAGGATCAAAGACAGATGAAGAAAGGGCCCATTACGACTGGATGGGATATGTCAGTAACTTTGTCGGCCTGTGCGGCTTAATACCGCTTCCTTTTGCCGGTTATTATTTAGGCAGACAGGTTTACAGCAACAGCGCGGTTATGGGAAACAACATGATGGGAGGAGATTTCTCCTGGACTTTTATTATTCAGGCGATGCTTGTGGGAGGCCTTTTTCTCGTGAGCACTTATTACCTCTGGTCCGGCATGTGCAGAATACCCGGATCGGAAAGATACCATAAGTGGTACAAATTCCTTATTGGCGCGGTTGTCATATCTTTCATGATATGGCTGACGCCTCACAACATGCCCCTGTCCGCGGAAGAATCCGCGCAAATGGGCGGCGGACAATTTCATCCCACTTTAAAATTCGCCGGGTTGATGCCGGCTAAGAATGCCGTGGTGAATTTGATTATCCTTTCCACCTTCTTCAGTTTTATCCTCTATAGAAGGGCTAATAAAACAGACCTTGTGCCCATTTCAAAACAGGGGAAGGCGCCCTATATAGCGATTACAATTGCCGGCCTTATCTGTATCGCACTTGTAGGACAGTATGGCATTTATATGTATACTCTGGATCCAGTGGCTCTTGACCTTCCCGATGATGAACTGAGGAGAGGGTTTTTTAAGATGGCGGGAATGGCTCTTTTTCTAAATAATTTTCTCGTTGTCTGTGCCGTTGTTCTTGCATTATTCTTCAATAAACCTATTGTGGGACAGTATTTATACCTTTTTGGAACCGCCGCTATTGTGACCGGCTGGTTTGGATACGAAGGATTTCTGGTAATGGAACAGGCCAGTCCGTTTCTCAGAAACGTTGCCGTGAGCCAGTTCCTGGAGTTGATTTCATGTATTATCCTGGTGGTTACGATTGATATATTCGCCTTTAAAGACGCGAAAGAAATCGCGCCAATCAGGTGGGGTAAGATCCCGGAGCGGTCTCAGTATGCCCTTATAGCACTTACTATTCTTATAGCCTTTAATATGGGGCTGATGGGATTTATCAGATCCGGCCTGAGGGTAAACTGGCATCTCTTTGGTGTTATGGAGGATACTTCTCCATGGTCGTTTACTCTGGATAACATGTGGCTAACGATAATAGTCAGTACTGCTGTTTTTCTAACGCTTACACTTATAGCGTTTGGGTTCTGGCTCTCTACCCTGGCTCATCCAAAGGAGGAATACGCAGTAGAGAAGGTTGCGGGAGTGGCAGCAGAAGCGCCCGGGTCCGCCGCATCTTAATAATTATAGATTTCCGCTAAAGGCTTGCCTCGCTACGCTTTAAGCGGGGAGCATGCGGGAATGACAGATTGGGAGCGCGGGAATGACATGCTGGCAGAAGTGTCATTTCGAGCCCTTCGCCTGTCATTCTGAGCGGAGCGAAGAATCTAACTTGATAGTTATTCAAAAAAGTAATAATCAACAAATAACTAATATTAAGGAGGAAAAAAAGAAATGGAAACTCTGTTCTTAGCTGTAGGGGTCTATAGTAGTGCGTTCGTGATTGTTATTGTTTTGTTACGTTTGTTTTGGAAAACTATGCAGCCAGAGGTGAAAGCATTAGGAAAAGTTTTTCTCTTTTTAGTGAGTATGGTTTTAATATACATATTTGTCGGATGGAAAATAACCATGATGACCGGCGGTGTAAAAGGAATGGTGGCGAAAGCAACCGGTGTGAGTATTGACAACGGTGAGGCGATTTACTGGGGCAGAGGAAGATGTACTACCTGCCACAGTCTCGGAGGCAGGGGGAGCGCTGTCAGGTGCCCGAATCACGGTGTTCAACTCGGCAAAGATTTTATCCAGGATCCTGCAAGGCTTACCGCGATGGGTGAAAGAATGTTTGCGAGGGCCGACGAAAGAACAGCAGCAACCGGCGAAAAATGGCATGGGGTAGATTATTTATACGAATGTCTGGGAGATCCGGGAGGATACGTTGTAGCGGGATTTAAGAATGAAATGCCTATTACATTTAAACCACCTATTAGTCTAAACCTTGAGGATATTCAGTCGGTTATGATGTACCTCTGGTCCCAGGACGGGGAGCCGGATATAGGTCTGATTCTGGATCCGCCCGGTCCGGGAAAGAAATTCTTAAAATTAATAAAGAAAACAACGGAAGAAGCAGCAACAGCATCCCCGTTTAAAACTTATATTGAAGGAGATCCGGAAGCAGGAGAAAAAATATTTCTTGATCCAGCAAGCCGGGCCCCCTGTATTAAATGCCATACGGTTAAATTACCCGGCGCCGAGGAAGCCCGGGGAGGTCATGTAGGGCCTGCACTGACTACTGTGGCAGGCACCAGGTCTGTGGAGTTCATTATTGAGTCTATTCTAAAGCCGAGTGCTGTTATTGCCAGCGGCTTTGAACCAATTAAGGTTGAAACCATTGATGGTGAGATTATTACAGGTGTGAATGCGGGTGTAAGCGACACTGAAGTGAAGGTTAAATTAAGCACCGGTGAAGAAAGAGTTATACCAACAAACCAACTGAAAGGCGGAAAGTACGGAGCCAATCCAATAGTGGTGATTAAAACCTTTAGCGTCAAAGTAAAGGGATGGTTTTTAGAGGAAACGGTTGATAATATTGTAATCTGGAAAAAAGATGGCAGCGGCAAGGCGACAATCCCAAAAACCACTATTAAATCAAGAATTAAAAAGAAAGATGGAACGAAAATTGAGGGATATATTAAAGCGGAAGATGAAGAAAATATTACTATAGTAGTGAACATACAGGGAAAAGGTTTTGACGCGTATAAAGGTGGAAAAGAAGTAATAGTACCACGAAAAGAGATTAAGAAAATCCGAAGGGGTTATAGAAAACCTAAGGTGATGTCTATCATGCCGGGGAATTTCGGAGATCTCCTTTCGGTGAAAAATCTTCATGATATCGTAGCTTTTTTACAGTCTCTTTCGGCCTAAAGGGATAGTTTGAATTTTACTCAAAATTTCACTGAACTTTGAGCAGGAGTTTACAAGTTTTTCAACCTGAAGTCTGAAATTTGAAATCTGAAATTAATTTTTTAGGAGGGTGATATTTATGGCAGGAAGAAAAAAACCAATAATTGGGAAGTTCTGGTCTGGGGCCACCTTTTTTATTGTCTCATTTTTTTTTCTTGAAGATGTCATTCCGTCTTTATCAAGAGAGCTAACCGGTCTTGAAGGAATAACCCTGCCGGTTCCCGGTTCTTTACAGATGTTCTGGGCCATACTGCTGACAATCGCGATATTT
The DNA here is from genome assembly GCA_965367285.1 of uncultured bacterium. Taxonomy (GTDB): domain Bacteria; phylum Nitrospinota; class Nitrospinia; order CAJXCL01; family CAJXCL01; genus CAJXCL01. The sequence continues at coordinate 3,140 of CBDUII010000051.1, read as the reverse complement.
ATGTATGTCAGCTTTGACCAGGAGAGAATAGATCAGTTTCTGGCCCCTATTTTAAAACTGCTAAGGGGAGGATACAGCAAACCGGTATTCTGGATTATATTGGTCGCTATTCCTCTTGGCGCTGGAAAGATTGCCTGGTCGCAATTCGTTCCCAAGAGTGCGGCACCGGTAGTACTGCGAATCCAGCATCCTTAATCCAATTTTCCCAGAAAAAATGAAGCACTCGTCAATCACATGCGACACCCGACAACAGAGGAGCTGGAAGAAGTCGTTGAGCAGGTGACAGAAGACAGAGTGGTGTTGGCGCCTCAGGAAGGACGTGGGGCGAGATGACTTGATTTTATTCCTTTCCCGGAAGTTCAGGAATTCATTAAGAAAGTAAAATCCGGCGCAGGTGTGAGTGAAAAGGAAATCAAAAAAGCCATAATGGAAAAAAGATTGTATGAAGGTAGGACTTTATATCAATTCAATTGCAGGCCCTGCCATGGCGATAAGGTCGATGGAAACGGACCTATGGCAGACGGATTTCGCTTAAGACCTATTGATTTTACCGATACCGGAACTCTTGAAACAGTCGTTGAAGGATATATTTTCTGGAGAGTCAGGCAAGGCGGACCCGGGTTGCCGCCAGAGGCAACGCCATGGAATTCCGCAATGCCGATATGGAAAAAAGACCTGACCGATGACCAGATATGGTTAATTATAATGGCGGTACTGCAGCAAGCCAATAAAAGCGCTCGTATACCGGAAGCGATGCATTAAGTCATTTATAGGACGCGGATGAACGCAGATTTTCAGGATTTTTTTAAATATTTTTTTATCTGTGTCCGATTTAATTTTCTGATTTATTTGGAGGAAGGGAACAATGAAACAGTTTTTTAAAATACTTTTTGTGACGGCGTTGCTTGCCGGGTTTAGCTTGTCTGCCCGGGCGTCTACTATCGGTAAAAACAAACCGAACCTGAAAGACCCAAAAATCATTGCAGCCGGGGAAATTACCTATTTTAAGAGGTGCAGCTTCTGCCATGGGTTGACAGGAGATGGGGAAGGACCTGTGGCACAACTGATCGATCCCAAACCAAGAGATTTTACACAGCCTCTTTTTAAATTCAGAACAACAGCCTCCGGTGTTTTACCCACAGATGAGGATTTGTTCAGGACTATTTCGATGGGAGTTAAAGGCACTCCAATGACATTTTTTGACAAAGAAATCTCAAAAAATGGCCTCACGGAACAGGAAAGATGGGAAGTAATTTCTTTTATTCAAACATTAAACGAGTTCTGGGCAGAGAATGAATCGTTTAAAACTTCCGATGATCCTGATGATAGAGAGGATTACAGATATAATAAAATCCTTATGAAATATAACGATATTCCCGAACCGAAACTTGATCCAACAAAAGTAGAAAAAGGAAAGCAGGTCTTTTTAGATAAAAAATGCTGGGAATGTCATGGACCTGACGGAAGAGGAAACGGCGAGTCAAACCCCACATTAAAAACCGACCGGGGATTTAAAGTTCACGCGAGAGACCTGACGAAACCATGGAAATATAAGGGCGGAAATAAAATTAAAGATATTTTCGCGCGTGTAACCACCGGGATTAACGGGACCCCGATGCCTTCATTTGTTGATACCATTACGGAAGAAGACCGCTGGGCTATATCGCATTTCGTAAAATCACTGCAGTATGAGCGTACGGATAAAGAAGTCCTCCTGGTTAAGAAAATTGACGGGGAACTTCCAACGGACCCCAATGATCCGGCGTGGGAACAATCCGAATTTACGGATCTTAAATTAACGGGCATGGTGCCTGTTAAACCGAGATGGCAGAATTTCGCCATTGATCTGGTTACTGTCAGAGCTTTGTATAACGATCAGGAAATTGCTTTTAAACTGCAGTGGAACGACCGGACAGATGATGTTGAGCATGATCCGAACGCGGAGCCTGTGCAGGGCGGAAAAACCTTGTGGCAAAGCTATACGGACAAACCGGAGAATGGTTTGAATAATGTAGTGAAAACATACGTGGAATATTATGATCCTGTTGCTCTTAGTATGTCACCGGATATTCCAAAAGAGGACTTCTGGAAATTCCGCGCGCATGGAAAACTGAGAGATGCCATTTCTATCCAGTTTCCGGCTAAAAAACAAGAGGGAACTCGAAAGCCGCATTTTTTAAACGGTGATTCGCAAAATCCTGTTAATATCTGGCGCTGGGAAGCGGATACAGATAAAGTTCATGAATATTTAGCACAAGGCATCTTCAAAAAATGGAAAGACAAAGGTGAAAGCAAGCAGATAACTGCCACAAGCAACAAAGGCGCGAAAAAAAGCATGACGGAAAAAAGTAAAAAAATCTGGATAGGACAATGGCAGGTAGTTATCAAGAGATCGCTCACCACGGAAAATACCAAGAAAGACATTCAATTTATACCCGGGAAATTCATTCCCTTTGCCATAAATGCCTGGGATGGAGGCAACGGCGAATCAGGAACAAACAAATCGGTTTCTACCTGGAATATGGTTGTGCTGGAAATAAAAACGCCTGCAAAAGTTTATGTGATGGCTTTCTTGGGATTCTTAGTTGTAGGCCTGCTGGAAGTTGTCGCGGTTAAAAAAGTTAACGGGAAAAATAAAGCATAGTTAGCATTTATATAATTCTTCACTCGTAAGATATGGCGGAGTTTCTTCTTAGAAACTCCGCCTTTTTTTTAAGCTGTTTTTTGATATAATGTTTGCCACAAAGGCGCTGAGACACTAAGAAAAGCAAAAACTTTTTTTAGACAGGATTAACAGGATGGGCTGGATATTTAGCCTTGCATAAGGCGCTGTACGGTGCATAAGTCGCGGTAGAAGAAAAAAACAAACTGCGACTAAAAAAGGCAAAAATCAAACAGCGCCTAATAAAAGCCAGTAAATCCTGTCTAAGAATTTAAGTCTTTTCTTTGTGTCTTAGTGTCTGGCACTTTTGATTTTTAAAGGAAGATACTGCCATGCTTTATAACAACGTTTGCATTGAAGCTTTTGGATATGAGCTTCCGGATGAGATAGTTTCTTCAGCTTAAATTGAAAAGCGGCCCAGCTCGGTTGTAATTCGTTCACAGCTTCCTGACCGCCGGCTGGAGCGGTTGAGCGAGAT
>CBDUII010000050.1:0-10596 GCA_965367285.1 uncultured bacterium | reverse complement strand
CTGCATAAGGGAAATAATTGATCACTAACAGTAAATTCACAAACACAAGGAAACCAAATAATTTGCTATCTTTATAAATCACCTTACAAATAAAACTAATGATTAAAGCAAGGAAAAGGATCCCAACCCTTATCAGCTTCTCATTCGCCGGAGGGCCAGTAAAATGATTGTGCACAACAGGTATGTTACTGATGACTTCCGGATTTTCCATACCAATAATTCCAATATGGTATTCCCAGTGATTTACTGTAATGCTACCGTTAAATAAACTTTTACTCCACCAGTAGAAGGGAGATACCTCAAGTCCGGGTATAATAATAACGCCGGGGATTTGTTTCTGTACTTTTTTAATCTCGTCAAAGTAGTTCTGAACTCCAGTAACCTGAAGAGATGAAAGTTTTTTTTTGTATTTAATAAGATGTTGAAAAGGGAAAATACCATATTCTATTTCAAAAAGGAGATGGTCGTTAATAATGATGGAATCGAGCCCTAAGTCCTCTGCTCTTTTTGTCAAGTCATAGACACTGTCAGCTCCATCACTGAATGTAGTTCTCAAGTCTGCCGCCTGGGTAACGGTTATCAAGCCTCTATCATCAAAGGGAATACTCGCAGCAGTTAAGGCCCATAATCCAAAAAAAATTGAAATCATTTATTTATCCCAGGAATAAATGTTACGTTAAATATTATGATGTGGTAAGCGATCAGCATATATCGCTGACTACCGAGCGCTTACACAAAACTAAACAGGAACAAGGGTATATTTTACAAAAAAGCAGTTGACATTTTTAATTAAATGTATGATAATTAAGTAAAATTACTAATAATTTATATAAATCTCAAATGTCTTTAATATAAAGCAAGTAAGCCTATGATATCACAATTAAACGTCATCAAAAAAATTATTTCCCTAATATTTATAATTTTTTTCACCGGCTGCACAAAATCTTTACCTCTGGCTGAAGTGGGGCACGGAGTTAAGTTGATAAAATCTGAAGTTTGGTGGTCAAGGGATTTCGGGCCTAAAATATCAGGTGATTTTAGATCATTAGCTATTGCCGATTTAAATAATGACGGAAAACTTGATATAGTTGGAGGCGGTTCCATACCAGGCTCAATATTTTTTTGGGAAGGTGACGGCCAGGGAAACTGGAAGAGAAAGCAGCGTTTTCAAATCAAGGCGGATATCCGTTCTATGGCCGCTGGAGATATTAACAATGATGGCTGGATAGATATAATCTCATCCAGTATGGGTGATTCAAAAGGGGTACAGACATGGATAAATAAAAATGGTTTCTTCGAAGCCGTAAAACCGATTACCGAACAGGAGATATACCAGGGCATCAGGCTTGTGGATATAAATAATGACGGCAATCTGGATGTGGTGGCGGCAAATAGTTCCGGAGTGACAAGGGGAGGTATCAAGGTATGGCTTGGTGACGGCAAAGGTGGATTCTCGTTTGAAACAGGCCCTACGCGGAAAGGGATATACCGCGATGTGGCAGCAGGTGATTTTAATAACGATGGGAATATTGATTTGGTCGGAGCAGGATGGCTTGCGGAAAGTGGAGCTTTGCGGTTGTGGCTGGGCTCAGGAGACGGGAGGTGGTCTGAATCGCAGGTTGAGAAAGGTTCCTTCTGGGGAGTAGAAGTTGCGGATGTGAATAAAGACGGAAACATGGATATTATTGCGGCGGCAAACTTTGAAGGAGTGAAAATCTATTATGGAGACGGAAAAGGAGGATTCCCGGAAAAGGATGTTCTTGCGTCAAAAGGGAGTTTCCGAATGGCTAAAGCAATTGATATTGACAAAAACGGTCTTATGGACATAGTGGCTACATCAAATAACAATTATGGAATAGTTACCTGGTACCAGGAAAGCAATAGAAAATGGGTGGCAAAAGACGAAGGGCTGCCTGTTAAGGGTTTTTATTTTGACTTTGTAACTAAGGACTTCAATGAAGACGGTCATATTGATATAGCTTCGTCAACATTTGGCGAAGGTATTAGTGTCTGGTTCGGAGGAAAATATACGCCCACCCTGCCAAAAAGAACAAAGAAAAAAACGTTATCTAAGAAAATAGTACGAGAAAGAATAATCATTCCCGAGATTTCTACATCCGTTTTCTTTGATTCTCTTTCAGCAGATTTAAAACCGGAATCTAAAGTAATTCTGAGCAAAGTGGCAGAGCTTCTACAAAAGTTTAAAAAAAGCACTGTAAAATTAGAAGGTCACGCTGCCCCAAGAAAGACAGTTGTTTCAAAAAAATCCTCAAATAGTCTGGCCCTTTCATTGGCAAGGGCAAAAGCAGTCGCTAATTTCCTGATTTCCTCAAGTATCGCTGAAGCAAGGATACAGGTTTTTGCCAACGAAGACGCCGGAGACAACCTTACTGATAAGTCTGTCTCTTACCAGATGCAGAGAAGGGTCGATATTACAACAAGCAAAACCGAAGAAGAGTATATTTACGAAAAAGATAATTTACAGGTTGATGATAAATTGGATGTAGCCTCAAATAAGAATGGCAGCTCATTAGATGAGGAAGTTCGGGATCCATTTGAAGCGAGCGGAGATATAATCCCATCTGTTGACTATCAGTCATTTAAATTGATAAACAATGTTCCGATGTACAAAATCGGCCCACGAGATATACTTGATATAAGCATCTGGGAAGGGGCAGAAGAAAAAAAGTTTTTACTTATGGTCACACCTACAGGCACAATATCATTCTCTTTCATTGAAAACTTTAAAATATCCGGGCTGACAGCTATAGAGGCAGAAATGCAAATGATCGAAAAACTAAAAGAATTGATAAAAACTCCAAGATTAAAGATAGGTATAAAAGATAAGTTTGCATATACGGTTTCCATATTTGGAGCCGTCAGGTCTTTACCTCGTCAGCCAACCGGACCTGGCACCTACTTCCTCTTAGGAAGGGAAAGAATGACACAATTTTTATCAAGGGCAGGAGGCCATATGGACAATGCCGACCTTACTCATGTACAGTTAACGAGAAACAGAAAGACTTTTATTTTAAATATTTTTGACGCTCTTTTTAAAGGGGCCTTGCGCCAGGACGTCATAATTGATAACGGGGATTTAATATTTATCCCCAGTCTGCAAGAAAGAAAAAAGAGTATTGTTGTTATAGGGGAAGTAACAAAACCGGGAATGTTCACATTCAAAGACAAGATATCCCTGCTTGAAGCAATCATTCATGCCGGAGGCCCTACTTTTTATGGAAAAACCAAAGATGTGGTCATCGTAAGGGGTGACGTGACAAAGCCTGAAGCAATTAGAGTTAATTTTGATGATATTATTAAAAAGGGCGATTTCAGAAAGAATATCCCTCTTGAAAATGGCGATATAGTTTATATAGCAAAGAACATTATCGGCAATATGCGTGAATTCCTTACCATAATGTCACCGGTGCTTGATATGGCACGACTGCCCATGCAGGTTTACAGCGCTACTGCGATTCCATATTGGGAAGGTTTCCCTTTATATCAGCAAGCAGTCTCACCTCGGACTGTTATATCTTCCCCGCCTCCCCTGCCTCCTGGCAGCGCTCCCTTTATAATCAAATAACCATTAGTTGTTATTGTTTTCTATTTAAGCATTCAAAACCTGGGACTGAGGGGGCCCAGGTCAGTAACAGGCTATGACCCTATCTTGTCATTCCTGAATGCTTCTATCAGGAATCCATTAGGCAAGGTCATACTTGGATTCCAGCTAACTACATGCTGGAATGACACTGTACTACAAATCTGTAAAAGTGTGTTTTTTTAGACGGTGTTTAGTTCTGATTTTTTTAGCCCCGCTGTGTAGCTTTTGTTTTTTACAGCGGCTTATGCAAAGCACAGCGCCTTATGCAAGGCTTAGCACAATAACTGTAATATGAACCCTGAAATTGCAACAATAAAAATCCTTCGTGTATTTCGGTACGCCAGGAGGCGTCTATATATCAGTTGGTGAGAATCCAATCCGTCAGTTTACCGTTTGGGCGGTAGCGAAAGAGACATGAAGTCTCACGGGAGGGCGTAATCAGTGATGGTTGCGTTCGAGTTCCCTGTAGCGAACAGGCAGACCGTAACGCAAGCTAACACACTGGCTTCGTTACACGAAATTACAATTGATGAGCCTTCCGAATATGGCGAAATCTGTAACCGCATAGGAAAGACACGGAGCGTATAAAGAAAAGTGTCAAACGGTCAAAGATATGCGGGGTCGTCAGAGTTAAGAGTGATGGTATGTTTGTAAACGGTATATAGATAAACCTGGGAGGTCTCACTATTCAGGTTGATGACCGTAACGCAATGCTATAAGGGGATCCGAAATGCATTGTGGAATAATGAGAAGTCGGAGATACCTATAGTAGTGATAATAGTGAAGACAACATAACCTCACAGTAGCGAAGGGGCATTACTTCAGCGAATAGTTTACAAAGAAAGGAGAATATTGCACTGTGGGCGATAAGCCGTGTGCGGGAAAATCGCATGCACGGTTTGATGAGGAGGGTTAGAATAGCTAATTGAGCTATTCTGCCTTTACCCTACTGAGCTTCGTGGTTTGAAGAAATTACTCAGTTTCGAGAAAATCTTTTATGGAAGTTTCGAGCGTCTCTATGTTAATATAGGTGTTCTTACACGGACCTTCCGGGCGCTTATTGGGAATGGCAAGAACCGGTATCCTGGGAGCCACGTCCTGCAAACCGCTGACAAGGTCTCTTTCACAGGCTACGGCGATAATGGCCTGCGGTTTCATTTCTTTAATTCTCAGTCGAGCCGCGTTCCCCCCGGCTACGGTAAAAGAAATAAGATTGTTTTTTTCCACTACTTCCATAATGGTTTTCCTGTTCTCTTTCGAAAGACAGCGGGGTAAAAGAACAAGGAGTCTGTTAGGAACAACCTTTATATATTCAAGACGACTTTTTGATTTTACATGGACAATAATATTGCTAACTTTGATTAAGGAATTTCCCATCCGGTCACGGGAAACACCAAACCGCTTACCTAATCGAACAGCAACCGGAACCAGGTATGAAAAAAAGAAATTTTCTTTGATGCAGGAAAGCAGATATCCTTTTTCCGTAAGAGCTGTGATAGTAACACTTCCTAACATCAGAAAGGTCAGGATGACAAAAACAACAACTCCAATGCCGACTATTATGGTTAAAATCGGGGTGAACTGCTCCAGGCGGGGAATGATCATGTACCAGATAAATAAAAGCCCTGCTACTATTAAGACTGTACCAATGGAGGCGTATTTCAAAAAAGTGGATTTGCTTTCTTCTATCTCACCTTTTTGCTCTTCAACATCTCCGGACCAGTCTGCCCATTCTTCTCCTAAGTTTCTATCTTTTACAGGCGCGGCTTGATTTTTTACATAACTCATAATATAAAATCGGTGGTCAGGTGTCAGCTCTCAGTATTCAAACTTACTGACCGCTGAAAGCTAATCTATTATTATATCCTATAGAACAGTTCATTTTCCACGTTTTTATAATCCGGTAAACCTGAGAATAATTCATTCCACATATCCTTATCTTCCATGCAGAAATACAGGTTCAGGTTCTTGCTGTATTCTCTTAACCAGCCAATCATTAACTCGTACATTTTTTTTCGTTGAGGGCGAAAATATCTTACCTTGCCGTCCTCACAGAGGAGGAGTTCTCCAGTCATCAGTTTATTTTGCGGGAACCTTGTCTTTACTATTGTTTTCATGGATGGGCGATAACGCAGTCCGCCAAGACTTATCCACGGAATGTTTTCAGGAGAAATACGTTTAAACAATTTTTTAATTAATGCTTTGTAATCCTTTTCCCATCCTTTATATAAAACTATCGGATCAAAATGAAAAGCTGTCTTAAATCCATTGCGCTGGCATTCAGAAGCCGCATCTAACCGCTCTTTTAAAGAAGCCGAATAAAACTCTTCTTCATCAATGATGTTTTGCGGGTTAAGCGACCAGGCGATAATAGTATTTTTTATTCCTTTAAATTTTAGGAGATTTTGAATCCGGTTGGTTTTAGTTTTTAATTCAAGGAAGAGATTCTTTTTTTCTTCAAAAAAGGGAATCAACATTTCTGAAAACCCTGTAATATGATCCAGCGCAAGGCTGTCTGTTAATTCCCCGGTGCCTATTCTAATGGGAACATTCTTGTTTTCCTGATGTATTTTTTCAACCTGCTTTAAAGCGTCTTTGATATTTACAAATATTTTCAAGACCGGATTGTTTTCAAGATATTCCTGAAGTATGCAGTAAGTACAGTCCAGAGGACAGTTGGTTGTCAGGTTTAAAACATAATAGTTACAACAGATAAATCCTTTTGTCCCGGGGCATTTTTTTAGAAACTCTCCTTTGAAATCGGATAAAACAAGGACTTTTTTTCCCTCGATAAAAGGATCAACATATTTTTCAACAAGCTCATTGTAAATGGGGGTGGGGGCATTGAAGGTTTCAATCGGGACACCAGAAAATCTGCTGAGTAGATTTTTAGCGTGTTTTTTATTCTTCACCTTCTTGTTTATATAAATTTTTTTAATGATTAGATCTTTCTTTTAGGGTTATAACTGTCTAAGTTAGAACAAAACCTAAAATTTTTCAAATTAGTCATATGCTGTCCAAATTGAAATTCATGTCTCAAAATGAATAAAAACGGAGAAAACCCTTTATTTATTGGCCCTTTTGTCGAAAAGATTTACCTAATTTAGACGTGTATGATTTAGGGTTTAAATTCATAAGATTTTCAAGTAGTAGCCATAAAAATATGAATAAAGTATAGTAAAAGTAAAGTCGTAGGTAAACTCCCGTAGAGATAGAATTTATATCTTGGCAGCATTACTAGAAAAACTACAAAGGGCTTTTAAAATCAACTAAATGCAGCCACAGAAAAAGACGCGTTAAATTATACATCAGTAATTAACAAAGAATCCGAAATAAAAATTCACTAAAGACGGCAATACTGCAATAAAAGTTAACAACAAAGAGAGCGAAAAAGAGGCGAAAACAATTCAAAAGGAGAATTAACCTGACGCCAGGATATAGCCACTGGCGGATTTAGTCTCGTCAAGGATATTTAATGGTTTTTTGCTTCAGATGAATAATTATTTTTTAAGTTTTTTGATTCCACCAATCAATACCTCCGCAATGTTATCCTCTTTAGTATATCTGCCAAAGCTTAATCTAATAGTTTGAAAGGTTTCTTCATCATCCAAACCTATTGACTTTAAGACATGAGAAGGTTTGACTTTAATAGTTGAACATGCCGAACCAGTAGAGAAAGCCAGTTTATCTTTTAATATGTGAATAAGTGCCTTTGCTTCGATCCCTGGTATTGTAATATTTGAATTATGAACAAGCTTCTGCTGCGGATGACCATTTATTTTTACATCAGGGTAAGCAATTTGTATTCGCTTGAATATTTTCATAGATAATTTACTTAATTTATTATTTTCTTCATCTAAAGTTTTATTTGCCAACACTAGTGCTTCACTCATTCCAATAATTCCAGGAACATTTAAAGTTCCTGACCTTAATTCTCTTTCATGTCCTCCTCCAAACATAATAGAGCTTAGCTTTACATTTGGTGAATAAGAGCAAATAAAAAGCCCTCCCGTTCCTTTTGGCCCATAAAACTTATGAGCGCAAAATGAAAGTAAATCTACGTTTAATTTATAAACATTAATCCTAAGACGTCCTACTGCTTGAGCCGCATCCGTATGAAATAATATTCCTTTATTCTTAGCAATCTTACCTATTTCTTGAATTGGTTGAATAGTTCCAATCTCATTATTAGCAAACATTATTGAAATTAATATTGTTTCCTCAGTTATTGCAGCCTCTAAATACTTTGTGTCAATAACGCCATACTTATCTACAGGTACTAAAGTTATTTCAGCTCCAGCTTTTTTCAGATTTTTTAATGTGTCTAATACGCTTGGATGTTCTATCTTTGAAGAAATTATGTGCTTGCCTTTATGCTTATATTTGTTAAAAACTCCCACTAATGCCATATTGTTTGACTCAGTCGCGCCGCTTGTAAATATTATTTCATTAGGTTTTTGGCCTCCTAATTTTTTAGAAATATTTTCCCGAGCTTTTGCAACTGCTTCTTTAGCCTTTAATCCGTATATATGATCAACGCTTGCCGCATTTCCAAATGATTCACAAAAGAATGGAATCATTTTTTCGAGCACCTTTTTATCAACAGGAGTCGTGGCGTTATAATCAAGATAAACTGGTTCAGTCATACTATGTTTAACTTCAATGAACTAAATAAACTAAATCCTCTAATCCTTTTACACGGTTTACAAGCAGTTCTATGCCACGGTTAATATGGGCAGTAAAGTACTGAAAATGATTTTTTTCTTCTATTTTATTCTCATGGCACCATTGTATAAAAAGAGATATTAATATCAGTTCATGTTCGCCAAACAGAGTGTACCTGTTAATTTCCTGTCCGGTATCCTCACTATAAAGTTCTAATGAAGGCAAATTTCTTTCTTTTAAAGATAACGATAACGCCAGTCTGCAAGCCACATTTGGGGTTACTTTTGTTCTCGTTTTTATGGTTCTAAGTCTGACAGTTGATTTTTCCGACATTTTTATTCTTTTAAATTGCATACTGTCAGTTCCCAAAATATCCCTCTTTAGAAATTGTCATACAAAGCTTCTTGTCATATTCCAAATGATACGCATGGGATGTATAATCTTTTAATTGTTTGTAATACTTCATATCTATTTCCGTATCTGTAGAAAAAATAATCATCTGATGAGATGCAAACGGGAAAAAGTGATTAATTAAGTTCTCCCGGTGCTTGGAATCGAGTCGCCCAAGAGGAGTATCTATAATAAAAGGAAGGTTTCGACCGGATATTCTTGCCAGTGCCCAAAGCATTGCAATGGAATAAATTTCTGATTCTCCTGAGGATAGAGAAGATTTTTTAATATATTTCCCAGTAGCTCCCTGCAATTTAATATCAAAAGTTTGCTCATCAATGTCTATTTTGCTGATTAAATCCTGTTTGTTATGCAGCTTATTAAACAAATTTTCAAATTCTTTCTGAAGCAATGCGACCTTGTTTGAAGTAAGAGATTGTTGATATTTTTTTAAAACATTTTCAGTTTTTTTCAACAAATTGACTTTCGTTTGATTTTTATTAATAGAAGATAACTTTCCTTCCACAGTATTAATTTTTTTGTCGATTTCATTGAGCCTGACTTTTAATGATTTTATATCTTCAGCATATGTGGTTTTTTGATTTTCCAGGGAACCTAATACCTTGTTCATCTCCCCAAGCTTTTCAAACATCGGTTTGACAAACTCATCTTCTGGGACTTTTTCAATATTTCTATAGATTGTTTGGAGCCTCCGCAGTTTTTTCTCAAAACTTCTTGTGATTATTTTTAATTTCTCAGGAATATCTTTTGTCCCTGCATCAATATCGCTTATAAGCTTTTCCGCCTGATTTTGCGATAGCCCAAATATAATCCTTACATTGTCAAATTCATGAGACGGCTTAAAAACAGCTTTTATCTCTTTTTCTATATTCTCTTTAATTTTATTAATCTGATTTTCTTTTACACCAGATATGTTTTTCCAAAAGGCGCTCTTTTTAATATTCTTTATAACTAAGCTGCTCTTTTTGTTAAGTTGCTCGGATGCTATATCCCATTTATGTTTTTCCTGTTCTTTTATAATCTGCTTTTTTAGTTTTTTTGCCTCTTCGCCTATTATTGATACAGGCAGTAACCCAGCAACTATTTCTATGATATTTTCTTTTGTTAGTTCAATTTCTTTTTCAAGCATATTTTTTTCATTTTCCAGCCTGTTTTTTCCTTTTACAAACCCTCCTCCCTGGACAGCAACTTTATTTCCATATATCCCTATTTTATCTTTTTCTTGATCAATTCTATTTTGTAACTCGGCTATGGAATCGTTTATTTTTTTTATTTTACCGGATAAAAATGAATACTCTCTCTTGCAGCCTTCCAGTTCTTTTGTTAATAAAGCATTTTCATTTTTTTCCAGGTTCTTTTTTTGATAAATTTTCAAATCAGCTTCTAATCTTTCTGTAAGGTCAAGTCCCAAAAGGGAATTAATAGAATTTGTTATTTCCTCATCATTAAGTTGCATTATTTTTTGGATTTTTTCACCATCAAGAAAAAACAATCTGCTCAAACCTATTGGTATAAGTTCTTTGATAAAATCCTGCCAATTATCCTTCTCTATATCCTCAAGATCATCTCCATTTTTTTTTATGGAAAGCGTTTCAATTACTTTTTTATTTTCGACTTCCCAAGACCTGGTAATATAAAATAAACTTTTTTCTCCGGTTTTAGCGTATTCAAATTCCATCTCCACAGCAGCATAGTCCGGTTGCACTGAAAGAGTCTTTGACTGATGAATTTTTTCTCGTAGATAACCAAGATATTTTTCCTGGCTGATAGACTGGAATATCTCCCGCCCATATAAGCATAAACGAATCATTTCAAAAATAGTCGTTTTCCCGGCACCATTTTTTCCGCCAAAAATAACCATAGAGCCTCTTGCAATATTCAAAAATTGTGTTATTTTCATTAATTATGCAGGCAGA
>CBDUII010000049.1:0-10676 GCA_965367285.1 uncultured bacterium | reverse complement strand
CCTAATCCTTCCCTATCCTCACAAAAAAATGACATACCCCCCGAAGCAGAGCATCGGTGTATCTAAAACAACTTGATCAATTTTTTCGACGTAGAACGTCGGGGAATTAAACCCACTGTGTGGGATTAAGAGAGTTGGTTTTGCTTTGCTTCACATTTGGGTAATACTACATCTATTTCCATAGAATACTCGGCAATAACGTCGGTTAGTTCATCTATGCTTTTTTTCTGATAATTATCGGAAGACAAATCAGGCGGTTCAATTTATTAATGTAAAAAATATATTGTATTTATTCAAAATCTGAGTACCCTCTGCAAGAACAAGAGCAGCCAAAAATCCTATAAATCCGCCGCCTAATGCTGTTTCCCATAAAGGCTTAAAATGATCTTCAAAAACCGTCCCATCTGGAAAAGGGTCTGAAGGTAAAAGCCTGGTATCGGAATGCCGGATTCCTTTAAAGATTCCTTTTTAACTTGAGTCCTTTTTTCATTCAAGGTTATCTTATTTTTATCTAAAAAGTGTAAATTTGATATCAGTTCTGCGACAGGAATGCCAAAAAAAATACTTTTGATCATTATTGTTTTTTTTGGGGTATTTATTACAGCAGCAGGAGCATTTGTTGTATATGAATACCCTTTTCGTTTCGGATATGCACCGGAGCAGCCTATTCACTTTAGCCATAAAATTCATGCCGGGGAAAATGAAATCCCCTGCCAATACTGCCATATTTATGCCAGACGATCTATTGTTGCCGGAGTCCCGTCAGTGCAAACATGTATGAATTGCCATAAGTTAATTCGCAAAGACAAACCAGAAATACAAAAATTATTCGGGTACTGGGAGAGAAAAGAACCCATTCCGTGGGTCAAAGTATATGACCTTCCTGATTTTGTGCATTTTTCCCATAAACGACATATAGCTAAAGAAATACGCTGTCAACATTGCCACGGAGACATTGAAACTATGGAAAGAGTTAAGCGAATTACTTTTTTAAATATGGGCTGGTGCGTTAATTGTCACCGGGAAAACAAAGCAGAAGACGATTGCTGGACCTGCCATAAGTAAATAAAATTGCGAGCCGAAGGCTCGCTATTTTAGTATTGTTTTGTTTCAAAAAACGAAACAAAACAATAAAAATTATTAAGACAAAAAAATAAATCAAGTAAACATTGAAATTCCAATGCTATCAAGTTATGGGTTATAAGTGTAACAACTGACGAATGACAACTATCTACTGACCAATAACCAATGACAAATAACAGATTTTTCCGAAGAAGAGATTTTTTGAAAGGCGTCCTCGCAGGAGGTACAGCGGCTGTTATGACCGGCTGTCTTCTGGAAAAGCCTGAAAAACTACTCCCTTTTGTCGTCCCGCCAGAGGATATCATCCCCGGTCAATCCAAATGGTACAAATCCGTATGCAGGGAATGTCCTGCCGGTTGTGGAGTTACGGTACGACAGCGAGAAGGACGGGCAATCAAAGTGGAAGGGAACCCGGATAACCCGATTAATGAAGGTGGTCTATGCATGCGTGGACAATCATCACTGCAGAATTTGTATAATCCGGACAGGTTCAATCAACCTTATTTTAGAAACAAATCGGGGAAATTAGAAAAAGTTTCCTGGGAACAGGCTATGAATATTTTTATTCAAAAACTGCAGGAGCTTAAATCCCTGGGGAAAATGAATGAGGCGGTTTTTTTGTCCGGTTTTATGACAGGCAGCCGTGCGCGAGTAAACGATGTCTGGTCAAACAGCCTTGGTATGAAAAAGAGAGTAACTTACGAACCGTTTTCTTATGAACCGATTAAAGATGCCAATGAGCTCTGCTTCGGCAAAAAAGAAATCCCTGTTTTTGCCATAGATAAGGCCAACTACCTGCTCAATTTTGGAGCTGATTTTTTAGAAACCTGGCTGTCTCCTGTCCACTATGCTAAAAAATTTTCACAGATGAGACAGAACAAAAGTTTTAAAAAATTTATTCATGTGGAACCAAGGCTTTCTTTGACAGCAGCAAACGCGGATGAATGGATTTCTGTCTATCCAGGTAGTGAAGTATACATAATATTGGCTATTTGCCATGAATTATTAGAAACCGGTTTAGCCAAAATTCCTGAAGAAGACTTTTTAAATTTAAAAACCTTTTTGGTTCCTTATAGTCTGGAAAAGGTGGCAAAAAAAATACCGGTATCTGAATCTAAAATGAGGCAAATTACCAAAGAGTTGAGTCAGGCTGATTCCAGTCTGGTACTGGGGCCGGGGATGGCGGCCGGCATTACTCAAAATTCTACAAATACATGGATTGCCGTGAATCTTTTAAATTACATGCTTGGAAACATTAATAAAACTGTTCTTTTCGGCCAGAATGAAAACATCGGTCAAATAGATTCTCATCAAAGCATTGAAGAACTCCATCGCAAAATGAATAATAACCAGGTCCACGTATTGATTATTGCGTGAACAAATCCAGCCTATTCCCTGTCAAAATCTGCCGGGTTTTTTGAAGCAATTGAAAAGGTGCCTTTTGTGGTCTCATTCTCAAAATATCCTGATGAGACTGCCGGACTTGCGGATTTGATTTTGCCGGATCACACATGGCTGGAAAGCTGGGACGACTATGAAAGCCGTGTGGGATTTTATGGTCTGATTCAGCCCACAATGACACCGGTAAATGATACACGGCATTTGGGGGATGTTTTGATTGAAGCATATCAAAAAGTCACTGCAGATAAAGCTGAAGCAAATGCTCAACATGAGAAAAAAAACCTTCCCTCTATTCCATGGAAAAGCTACTACGATTATTTACGTGATTCCTGGAAAGAGCTTTATGAAAAGTCTTCTTCCACCAACCAGGCATTTGAAGATTTTTGGGAAGCATCCCTTAAAAAGGGAGGTTATTTCAAGGCCAAATTACCGGAAAAAGTTTCTTTGTCTGAAGAAATTTATCGATATGAATTTGAAAACCTTGAGGATAAAGATTCTTCAGACCTGTTTTATTATTACCCTTATCCTTCTATTCGCCATTTTGACGGGAGGAATGCCAATAATCCCTGGCTGCAGGAAATCCCGGATCCCATAACATCAGCAGTTTGGGATTCATGGGTAGAAGTTCATCCCTGGACGGCTGAAAAGTTGGGAATTAAACGAGGGGATTTGGTAAAAATAAAATCTCCTCATGGAGCAATCACCGCTCCTGCCTATATTTACGAAGGGATACACACTCAAGCTATTGCAATTCAAACAGGTCTCGGACATGAAGCCATGGGAAGGTATGCTGCTAATGTTGGAGTCAATGCCTTCTCTATACTTTCTCCAAAACAATCAACTACGATGGTGTCCATTGAAAAAGCTGGAAAAAAATATCGCCTTGTAACATTAGATGGGTCGTTACAGCAAAAGGGTCGAAAGATAATACAAACGATAAAAGATACTGATTTAAAACATGGAGCGTCTTCTCATAAAGAAGGAGGTTTTTCACACACAAAGTGGCAGATGTATCCTCCTCATGATCATCCTACTTATCGTTGGGGAATGGCAATAGACCTTAATCTCTGCACCGGGTGCGGCGCCTGTGCTGTAGCCTGTTACGCGGAAAATAATCGTGCCGTAGTGGGAAAGAAACAATGTTCAATGGGACGCGAGATGTCCTGGCTTCGCGTGGAAAGATATTTTGGAAGAAAAGGAGAAAGCATAAATGCCCGGTTTATACCAATGATGTGCCAGCATTGCGATAATGCTCCTTGTGAACCGGTTTGCCCGGTGTATGCAACTTATCATAATTCAGAAGGATTAAATGTTCAGGTCTACAACCGGTGTGTGGGAACCCGTTACTGCTCAAACAACTGTCCTTATAAAGTAAGGCGGTTCAACTGGTTTTCCTGGAAGTGGGAAAAACCGCTGGAACAGCAGTTAAATCCGGATATTTCCTCAAGAGAGATGGGGATTATGGAAAAGTGTACCTTTTGCGTTCAGAGAATTCGAGAAGGGAAAGACCATGCTAAAGATGAAAAACGATTGGTTCGTGATGGAGATATTCAGCCTGCTTGCGCTCAAAGCTGTCCGGCAAACGCTATTACTTTTGGAAACTTGAAAGACCCAAAAAGTGAAGTATCACAAAAGTCAAATAACCCAAGAAGATATCATGTATTAGAAGTTTTAAACACCAAACCGGCTGTTGCTTACTTAAAGAGAATTTTAAAAACATGAAAGCGGCCAAGGGGCCGCAACCAAATGGAGCTTCCGCTCCGGTGAGCTAACGGGAAAAACTTCCTAAGCCTTGCATAAGGCGTTGTAAAAAGCAAAAACTAAACAACGCCTAAAAAAAGAAGCTTTATAGACTAATAGCATAAAAAGCGGTTTATTTATGAACAACCTTAATTTCAGAGAAGTTGCTGATGATATAGGTCAAACCCTTTTTTCGCCGGGTAAGAGCTATTACATAACTATGGGAATTCTTTTTATCATTCTGATGAATGGCATTGGCTGCTGGATATATCAGATATACACAGGTATTGGCGTTTCCGGATTAAATCACCCTGTCGGATGGGGGGTTTACATCACCAACTTTGTTTTTTGGGTAGGAATTGCCCACTGCGGCACATTAATATCAGCAATCTTGTATTTAATCCGGGTGAAATGGAGAACTTCAATTTTTCGCACTGCCGAAGCAATGACACTTTTTGCTGTAATGACGGCAGGTTTGTTCCCTCTAATACATATGGGAAGAGTCTGGAACTTTTATTGGATGATGCCATATCCCAATCAGCGGCTCCTCTGGGTAAATTTCCGGTCACCGTTGGTATGGGACGTTTTTGCCGTCTCCACATACATAACAGTAAGCTTCCTCTTTTTATTTCTTGGCATGATACCGGATAATGCTGTTCTACGTGACCGTACAAAAGGGTTGCGGCATTTTTTTCATAAAATTTTTTCATTCGGCTGGAGAGGCACAAACCAACAGTGGCTTCATTTCCACAGTGCTTATCTTTTCCTGGCCGCTCTTGTTACCCCTCTTGTCATTTCTGTTCACAGCGTGGTTTCATGGGATTTTGCCATGACTATAGTCCCGGGATGGCACAGTACAATCTTTGCTCCTTATTTTGTAGCCGGGGCGATCTTTTCAGGATGCGCGCTTGTTGTGATGCTGTTAATTCCACTGAGAAACTTTTTTCACCTGGAAAAATATATCACAGAATGGCATTTCGATAACCTGGGGAAAATTATTTTATTTACCTCATTAATTATTACCTATTCTTATATCATTGAACCTTTCATAGCCTGGTATAGTGGGAGTATCTTTGAAAAAGGAGCATTCTCCTATCGAACGTTTGGAAACTACTCTACCCTGTTCTGGCTTATGGTTTTCGGCAACTGCTTGTTCCCGTTACTTTTATGGTTTAAAAAATTTCGTACTCATTTGGGATGGATTTTTACAATTTGTATTTTTGTTAATGTGGGCATGTGGCTGGAGAGGTTTATCATTATAGTAACCTCTTTAGCCCATGAATATGACCCGTATTCCTGGGGTACATATACACCTTCATGGGTAGAAATTGGAATAACAGCCGGGGCCTTTTCCTGGTTTTTCCTCTGGTTTCTATTATTTGTTAAACTCTTCCCGTCAGTCGCAATAGTGGAGATAAAGGAACAGTTACCGATCCCGTTAATGGAGGTCCAAAAAGGACAGTAAGCAATAGGCAGGGTGGCATGGACAAACTTGTTTGTCCGTGTGGCAGGAGGTAGCAAGGGCAAACTCGTTAAACGGGAAGGCAGATGACAAAAACAGAAAACAACAGGTAGTTGGCAGTTTATAAAACTGCCATTGAGGGATGGAATTAATATGAAAACCAATCACAACGGCATCTTAGGCGTTTTTTATAATGTAAAAGGCGTTTTGCTTGCTATTGATAAACTTAAAAAACAGGGAGAAAATGATTTCAAGGTTTTCTCTCCAATCAACGAATGTCAAATTGAGGTCAAACTTGACTCCCCTCATAGTCCTATTAAAAGGTATACCTTAATAGGGGGAATTACGGGATGTTTAAGCGGGTTTGCACTGACCATTCTCACCTCGCTCCACTGGCCTTTGATGACAAGCGCGAAACCTATCGTATCTATTCCTCCTTTCCTTATCATCTGCTTTGAAATGACCATTTTATTTAGCGCCCTTGCTACAGTTATGGGATTTATTATCCATGGAATACTGCCTGAGTTGAATAGCAAGGAACCTTACGATGAGCGATTTTCTAATGATACATTTGGTATGTATGTACGCTGCCCGAAGGAAAAGCAGGCAAATATTGAAACTATTCTGCAAGAGGCAGGGGCCGATGAAATACGTTCGGAAGTAAAATAAATTTTGTACTCCGGAGCGCAAAATTTATTTTGCGAAATAGTTGGTTGCGACCAAAGGCCGCGCTGTGTACTTTGTGTCTTTGAGGTAAAAAAAGGAAGTTTCTATGCAAAAATTAACATGGCTCAAATATTACGTTATTATTGTTCTGCTCATAACAGGAATGAAAAGTTCCTATCTATTTGCGATGCCCTGGAGCCTGGATATGTATGATCAAAAGCACATAAAGCCGCAGGAAGCGATACAAAATTATCCAGGCCAAACAGTGTCTCAAAATACACCGGATAGGTCTCTCCGGATCAAAAAAATCGCTAAGAAATTAATTAATTCTCGTAGCGCTAATAAAGAATCTATTCGTCAGGGGAAAAAGATGTATCAGATTATCTGTATTGTGTGTCACGGTCATAATGGTATGGGGAAAACCAGGGTGTCGAAAAAATTCAAAGGCAGGTCAATTGAACCGTTTGACCTTGAGAGTCTTACTGATGGACAAATATACACTCAGGTACGTTTTGGCCGGTTTCCCATGCCTTCGTACGCCGCCAACCTGACACCTGATGAAATATGGGACATTGTTAATTACCTGCGAATATTGGATGTCCCGATAAAAGCAGAAGAAGAGGAAGAAGATGAGGAGGACAGCAGTGGTCAGTAGTCAGAGGTCAGGGGCAGTAGACAATAAATTCCCCTCTTGAGAGGGGTGATCGCGCCAGCGAGCGGGGGGTGTTAATGCACCTTGTTTTCGCAGTAATGATTTTCAAATGATACAACATAAATGGATTAATGAAATTTTAGAAAAAACACCTGGTTCAAAAGATTCACATTTGAACTTTATTTTATGGTGTTTAGCTTTAACTGGCGCTATCGCCTTTATCATCGCTCTGCTTCTGGGGGAATCTGTCAGAGCGTGGGGTATTTTTCTCGTAAATTATCTGTTTTGGAGCGGAATTGCGCTGGCAGGTGTTACATTTGCCGCGATATTACAGGTAACAAAAGCAAAATGGAGCAGGCCTGTCAAACGTATTGGAGAAGCCATGGGCGCTTTCCTCCCTGTCTCGTTAATATTGTTCTTTATTCTTTTTCTGGGTGCGGATGATCTTTTCTCCTGGATAAAACATCCGATTCCTGAAAAAAAGGCATGGCTGAACCTGCCGTTTTTATTCAGCAGGGATTTAGTTGCCGTGTTAGGGTTGTATGGATTATGTTTTATATATATTTATTTTTCCCTGCGGCCTGATCTCGGGCTGGTTAAAGCAAGGCAGGATGCAGCTTTATCGTTATTCGCATCCGGGCTTGTAAAAAATTGGAGAGGACAAAAAGAGGAGGAGGAAAGATGCAACCGCATCAATAATGTTATCGCTCCATTATTAATCCTGACCTATGCGTTAGCCCTGTCTCTACTGGCCTTTGACCTTGTCATGTCCCTGTCGCCATATTGGTTCAGCTCCCTGTTCGGCGGCTACTTCTTTATAAGTAACCTGTATCTTGGGATTGCGTCCATGATCCTTGTCACCCTTTTTATCAAAGTAAGGCTTGGATTTGATAAATTTCTCACAGTTTTTCAATTTTACGATCTCGGAAAGCTGCTTTTTGTTTTTTGCCTGCTATGGACCTATTTTTTCTGGTCACAATATCTGCCTATCTGGTATGGAAATCTTCCAGAAGAGACCCACTTTTTAATCATCCGGTTTCATCAATCCCCCTGGAAATACTTAAGTGTGGTGATTTTATTTACAAATTTTTTATGCCCTTTTTTAATTCTGCTCAGCAAGAATATTAAAAAACGTCCAAAGCACCTTGCTCTGGTAGCTGCGATGGTCTTTTTTGGAATGCTGGCGGAGAGATATTTGCTGATACTCCCTTCTATATGGCAGGAACCTGAACTTCCATTTGGAATGATTGAAGTACTCGTAACCCTCGGTTTTTTCTCTCTCTTTGCTGTATCTTATTTAGAGTTCATGAGACATTTTCCAATCATGCCCATCTCAGACCACAAATTTCAATCCATAGAAAGCGATCTGCTTTACTTTAGAGAACTTTACCCTGAATATTACAAAGCCTAAAATTCAGAATAACATGATGACACAGCCTGAGAGCATGGGAACCGGTTAAAGGATGTGAACGCTTGTTTGATCCCTTCAGCCTAATCTATCATGTTACCTCCCACAGGATACCTTGCCTTTATATTAAAAGTAGTGATTTCATCAAAAACAATGCATTCACTTTGACATTTTTAGATAGTTCTGATAAAAAGTTGCTCTTATGCGGGTACTTGAGTAATATATGATTTTATTGCGGAGGGTAAGGTATTATGCCAACGGTAAAACAGATCATGTCAAAAGATATAGAAAAAAAATATTGATGCCTCAGTGAAAGATGTTGCAAAAACTACGGCAGAGAAAAATATTGGCAGTGTATTGATTGAACATAACGGCAATCTTATCGGAATAATTACTGAGACAGATATTGTTCGGAAAGTAGTTGGGCAGGATATGTCTCTGCACGATACCCTGGCCAGTAAGATTATGAATGCTCCTGTCTTGACTATAGTAGATGCCGAAGCGACTGCTTTGGCTGCCAACGATATGGTGGATAAACATAATATCCGGCATTTAGCTGTTACAGAAGAAGGGGCTATCGTGGGAGTACTCTCTGTGCGAGACATTATTCACCCCGTAAACTTGGATGAGGAGTCTTATTAAATGTCTCAAGCGCAATCAAAGGATAGATATTATACAGTTGTTCCGGATATTGATTATTTTGAAAGACAAATAAAGTGCCAGTACGCCTGCCCGGTTAATACCCCTGCGGGACAGTATGTAACTGCTACTTATGAGGGAGATTTCGATAAAGCAGCCAGGCTTGCTCGCGGCCCAAATCCTTTTGCACAGATTTGTGGAAGAGTATGCGCGGCTCCCTGTCAGAAAGCCTGCAGACGTGGTTCTATCGATGAGACAATTCAGATAAGAATGCTTAAAAGAACCGCAATGAATTTTGAAGAAAACAATACTAAAAAGCAGATTCAAACAGGGGAAAAAGTTGCTGTCGTCGGTTCCGGGCCCGCAGGGATAGCCGCGGCACACTATCTCGCCCATCGTGGGTATAGAACCACTATTTTTGAGACACTTGACAATCCTCACGGAATGGTTTTTGCGGTAATTCCTGGCTACGGGTTAACCGAAAAAATTATAAATAAGGACCTGAATCCTATTCTGAATTTGGGTGTGGAGGTACGTACCGGCATTAAGGTTGGACAGGACGTTACCATAGATGATCTTAAAGAAGAAGGCTTTAAAGTTGTTATTTTGGCCATGGGAGCACAATTGAGCCGGAGAATACCTTTGGAAGGACTTGAACTGCCGGGAGTTCTTCAAGGCGTAGAAATAATGAGAAGTATTAACATGGGAAAACGATTAGCCCTGGGCAATAAAGTAGTTGTTATCGGCGGAGGTAATGTGGCTATGGATGTGGCGCGCTCCATGATCCGCCTCGAAAGAGAAGTCCATGTTACGTGTCTGGAAGCAACGAAGGGTACTACTGACGGTTCTGATTTAAGAGAAGAAATGCCTGCAGATCAGGTGGAAATTGATGAAGGAAGCGAGGAAGGAATTACTTTCCATTGCTCCAGGGGACCGAAAAAAATCATAGCGGAAAATGGCCGTGTTACTGGCCTTTTAACCATTGGTGTAAAAAAGGTATTTGACAAAAGCGGGCGTTTTAATCCAACTTTCATAGAGGGTTCCGAAAATGTCATTGAAGCAGACAACGTAATCCTGTCCGTAGGCCAGATGTCGGACACTTCTTTCCTGGATACTGCTAAAGGTTTCAGAATAACACGTTTTGGGACTATAGCAGTAGAACAAGATACGCTTTTCACATTCGTACCTGGTGTGTACGCTGCCGGCGATCTTGTTTTGGGCCCTCGTACAGCCATCGAGGCTATTGCTCAGGGAAAGGCTGCCGGTCAAAGTGTTGATGAATTCTTGAGAGGGGTAGACCGCAAACCTCTTTATAAAAAGGCCAAAATGACTGTAATTCCTAAAAGGAGTTGGCATGTTAATTATACTGGTATTCCACAACAGAAAATGCCTATTCTCGATGTAGAAGTCAGAAAAAGCACCCTGCAAGAAGTGGAACAGGGGTTTTCGGAAGATATAGCAAGGAAAGAAGCTTCCCGGTGTCTCCAGTGTATGGTCAATCCCATCTTTGACGGTTCCAAATGCATCTTATGCGGCGGTTGTGTGGATGTATGCCCCCATTATTGTCTGAAAATAGTTCTTGTTGGATTGCTTGATGGACATGAAACTATGTGAAAGGTGATTTT
>CBDUII010000048.1:0-10755 GCA_965367285.1 uncultured bacterium | reverse complement strand
CCGGAGGTCACACTCTCATCACGAACCTGCGGTCCCTTTTCGTGCATCTGAGCCTTTATGTCCGTATTACAATTTCACCGTAGATTCCCTGCTTTCGTGAATCTTTTGAAGTAAGGGAGGTATATTTGAGATCGCTGATGATGCTTAACAGAAAGAAGAAGGCATATAAGACGTCCTTTCTTCTCCGCTACCCCTGCGACAGATTCTACATGCAGGGGGTGTATGCCGAACAGAAGGGCCGTTACAATACCGGCGACAAGGGCCTTTTTGGTATAAAGATATTGTTTTACCCTGCCGTAGTCTATGAGCCGGATCGTGAGTATAAAGACCAGGATGGTGTTTAATGTATGAAATATAATATTTGTCAGGTGAAAACCAGGTGGATTTAGGCCCCAAATAGCATAATCGAGCACATAGGAAAACATCGTAAGCGGATGCCAGTTACTAACAACCACGGCTGTAGAAACCCACCGAAAAAACTTTGAATCGAGCGACTGTATGTGCGGGTTTTCATAGACGTACTTATCGTCGTCCTAGTTTACAAAACCGTTTTCAAGCGCAGGCAGATAGACGAGAAAGGTTATAAGGGCTATGATGAGGGCCGCTGAAATAATAGCGGTCTTGCCAAGTGAAGGACTGTGTGTTGAGCCGACAACGGGTATGTGATATCCATTTGATTCGGTATGGACATCCTTATGGGTGTTGCCGCCGGGTGATCTTTCCCCCCTTTTCCTTCCCTTTTTCGCAGCCCTTATTAGTGTCGATATAATTTTTGATATAATTTTAACTTTTTTATTGCATTTGTCATAATTTTATAGTATATAGTTTTACTAATTTAGTATAAATTATATAGTATTTATTATTAACATTTTTTTATGGAGAATATTTTATGCAGTTTAATAAAATAGTCATATTAAATATTTTATTAATAATATTTTTGATCAGCATGCCCAATGTAGCGTGGTCATCTTCTGTTCCTTCTAAAATTATTATTAATAAACAGGCCAAAAGTAGAAGCTATACCAATATGCCGGCTCCGGTGTTTGATCATCGATTCCATGAAAACTTAATTAAATGCTCTGCATGTCACCCCAAATTGTTTATAAAAAAAATTGGAGCAAATAATATAAATATGAAAGAAAATATGGAAGGAAATTATTGTGGGAAATGCCATGACGCGATAATAGCCTTTGGTATGGCAAAATGCGATGTATGCCATAAGGCGCGCTAAAAAATTTTCCACATCATATTGAGCAATTACCAAAAGACAATACTACCTCATTTTATTTTAAACAAATAGTGTGGAAAATCGGGGAATGCATGCTGATAAAGAAAAAACATATTCTTGCGCAAATCTTAATGACAATCATTTTGGGGTCCCCTGTTGTAATGCTTTCCTGCCAGGGTTCTTCCGATAAAGAAAATAATGGCAAATCAAATCCGGTCTCAAATGATTTTCAGTCTAATACCGATAACCGCTCTATAATGGTGCTAATACCGGAAGGGAAATTCATAGATGGAAATAGACATCCTGATTTGTCAGGGATTCAGCCCCAATTACAAAAACTTAGAAAATGGGGTGAAGATCAAAGGCCGCAGCAAAATATATTTCTTCCTGCTTTTTATATAGATCAATATGAAGTGACTCATGAGCAGTATCAGAAGTTCAAAAAGCATCATGCATTCTCCGAGGGCAAAAACAATCATCCTGCTGTCAATGTTAACTGGTTTGACGCAAAAGCTTACTGTGAATCACTGGGAAAACGACTCCCAACTGAAGAAGAATGGGAAAAAGCAGCCAGAGGACCAAATGGAAATATATTTTCATGGGGAAATAAGTTTGATAAAGATAAAGCTAATTCCGGTTTTTCAAAAATTGCCTCTTCATCTCCGGCAGGGACCTTTCCAAAAGACGTGAGTTTTTATAATGTTTATGATATGACAGGAAATGTCTCCGAATGGACATCAAGCTGGTACCAGTCCTACAAAGGTTCTAAATTTGATAATACCCTTTTTGGTGAAAATCACAAAGTTTCCCGTGGCGGTTCGTTTCAGGATATGGGTCATTATGAGCTGGAGATATTTTCAACCTTAACTTTTAGGTATTTTAACAAACCTGAAGAATGGGCGGGAGACACTGGTTTTCGCTGCGTTAAAGACATTAAATAAAAACTTAAATTCTCGTTAAGAAGGAAAAACCTGGCAATCATGGGAGGTTTGCTGCTTCATTCCCTTTTATCTTTAGCGCAGCGAAACCCTATATCTTCTACCTTTCTATTTAAAAAAAAGAAACTCCTGTAAGAAGCCCTGGAGAAAATGTTTGGCAGATTATAATGCCCCACGATATTACCGGCTGTCCCCCTGATTACCTTAAATTTTTCGCCCAAAAACTCTGATTTTAAAGTAGAACCAGGATAATTTTTGTACCAGGAGAGCGTCCACTCCTTGAGGTTACCGGCCATATCATAAACCCCATAAAAACTTTTATCCTCAAGCATGCTTCCCACGGGAAGTGTGTCCCCGATAGTCAGGTTGGCCTTTTCTTTATTGTATTCATTTCCCCAGGGATAAATATTCCCGTTTGGCCCTCTGGCTGCCTTTTCCCACTCTTCTTCAGTTGGAAGCCGTTTCCCGGCCCATTTACAGTAAGAATTCGCGTCAAACCAGCTTACATTTTTCACAGGATGCGTTTCACGGCCGGTTAAATATGTTCCGTTTTCCCAACGGGGAGGAGGGAAATAGCCTGTTTGAGAAATAAAGGATTTATAATTTTCATTAGTTACTTCAAACTTATCAATATAAAAACCTTTTAAAAAAATCGTTCGAGCAGGTTCTTCATTTTCAAAAAACGTTTCTCTCGCGCCAAACTCTTTTGATAGTGATTCAGTATCTTTATCATCAGAACCGATTAAAAATTCACCGGAAGGAATATAAACCATTCCCTCAAGTTCAGGGACGGTTTTTTGATTGCAGCCGGTTAGGAATATAAACATGCAGATCAAGAAACGTGCAATAGCATTTATTGAATATCGAATAGCAGAACAAGGAGCCACAGGATTTTGAAGAATTAAATACTTCATAATTCGAAATTCCTTGTTCGATATCCTGCGGTTCAAATCTAATTTCCCCTTAAGCAGATGACTAAAAGAATAGCATTACTTCTTCTTTTTTCTTTCCTTCAGAACCTTTTCGTAATCTTCCATTGTGAATTTTGGTTTTGCACGAGGAGGAAGTACAACTTTAAAGGCATTATAATAGAACCTCTGCTTCCCATCAAAGGTTCTTATCATAAAATGGTATGAACCGGGAGGCATATCTCCGGGAACATGAACTCTGAGTCTGGAATTCGTAGTTTGCTTAAATTCAACATCAGGAAGAAGCTTTATGCTGGTAATGATTTTTTCTCCCGATAAAAATGCGGAATTTTTAGCAATCTCAATCCCCGCTAAATTCCTGCCGGAAGAATAAATATTTTTGATAGCAGGAGATTCATGGTTAGATATATCTATAGCAATAAGACCTCTGCTTTCTACTGTTATATAGAGGGTGTCCTGATCTAATTTCATATCATTAATTTTTTCATCAAAATTTAAAAAGGAGATTTCTTTTATCTTATTTTTATTTATTTCAAGGATTCTAATACCTCTATTCTGCTCATGAACAAATACAAATTTACCTTGTGAACGGACCAGAACAGGATAATTTTTGTTTTTATATTGACCTATCAAAACAGGATGATTAGCACGGCTTACATCCAAAACTTGCAGGCCATTGTTTTTGGTTGCAAGAAATACCTTTTCCCCATCCACCCAGAGATCGTTGATCTTAGCATTGTACCTGGCAATAATTTCAGGCTTCTCAGGGACACCGATATCAACTAAAACAAGACCATTTGTGTTGCTTGATATATAAGCTAATTTTCCCGATATTCTGATAATATCAAAGGAATCGCTTGTGTCCAATTTTCCAACTAATTTCGACTGAAAGGGATTCGAAATATCCACTACCGAAAGGCCTCTATTCCCTGAGGTAACATAAGCATGTCTTTCAGTAAGACTGAGGTATTGTGCCTTTCCATTAATGTCTACACCTGTTATCCAGACAGGATAAAGTGGATTTTTTACATCAAAAACCTGCAATCCCAGTGAACCATTAGCCATAAAGGCGTAATCACCCTTTACAATTAATTGAGAAATTACTTCCCTACCCTGGTATTTGCCAACCAATGAAGGATTTTGTGGATTACTGATATCAAGTACCTTAAATCCATCCCACCAGTCTGCAATAAAGGCATAATTTTCTCTAACCCAAACAGACCAGACAGCCCCTTTTGTATCATAACTGCCAACAAGTAAAGGCTTGGACAGATTTTTGATATCAATTATCTGTAAGCCTGCTTTCCATCCTGCAGCATATAAATAATCATCTTTTAAAAATATACCCCGTGTATTTCCCGGGAGGAGAATATGGCTAACTACTATTGGATGTGATGGCTTGCTGATATCCAGGATAAAAAGTCCCTGGTCAAAGACAGCAACAAATGCAATTTTCCCTTTAATCAGGACGTCTTCTACAAACCCACCCGGATTGAATTCCCCTATTTTTTTTGGAGACTGGACATTGCTGATATCAAATACTAACAATCCTGCATTATCATCAGCCACAAAGGCATAATTTCCTGCAACATCTATCGCCCAGGACTTGCCCGGGGTATCAACACCTCCTGCTATTCTCGGTGAATTAATATCACTGATATCGATAATGTGAAAACCACCCCTGTGGGCCGCCATGTAAAGATAATTGTCCACAAGCTTCATAGTTTAGGCCAGCCCTCTCATAAGACGGCTGGATACAAGACGAGGATTTTGAGGGTCCTTCACGTCTATTATTTGCAACCCATAATCATCGTCACCTACAAAGGCATAATTCCCGCTAACAAGTATTCCTTTTGGAGAGCCGGGAGTATGAAAACTTGAAATCAGTTTTGGTAAGTGCGGGTCAGCAATATCATAAAGATGAAGGCCGGAAAACCAATCAGCTACATAGGCAATATTATTCTTAACAAACACTTTGCGGCTGCCACCAAGGTTTACACCTTCATTAACGTGTATTTCTTCCGGCACAACAGCTATGTAGGCATCTGATGACCAGTTTTTGATATTTATATTAATATCTCCACCCCTGCCAAAATAAACAGTATTCGGTTTAATGCTTTCAATGGTTGGCTGTCCGGATACAACAGGAGGGGTGAAAAGGATCAAGATAAAAATAATAGCGGTTGAAATAACCGAAACAGTATGCATCATAGCGCAACAGAACCGAAGCTCAAAAACACCATTTGGCAGTTAGCAGTTGATAGTTGGCAAATTACTTATTGTTGTCAATTGCCTACTGCTTACTTCTCCAATAAGATCGTACTCCATAGCTTTGGTTATCTTTATCTTTTTTTGATTAAATAACTTTTTGTTACTAAAACGTTAACAGATTTTTTCATACAATTCTAAAAGAAAACATTTTATACCTTTTATCAATTTCACGAAATGAAAACTTATATTATGCAATGCAGTCAAGAATGGAATTTACCCCTTTTCCCTTTCGGCGCTAATGCTACCCACCTGAAGCAAAAAATAATATTTGCCACAAAGGACGCTAAGAGCGCAGAGGAGAAAATTTTTTCCTCAGCGAACTCTGTATTACTAGTCTGCAAAATTGTGTTTTTTTAGCAGTTTTTTTTTGTTGGTTTCTCAGGGCGGTAGCCCTATTTGGTTGCGGCGCCTTCGCCGCGATATGAAGTTAGTTCTGCGGGTTGATTTGTAATTTTTATATTTCTCCGCATCAGCACCACTTTCCTGCAATCAATGCGAACAGGCATAGATTTTTATTCTTCTTTATAATTCTTATTAACTAAAGATTCGTCAAAGATTGATTAGCAAGCAATGTCGTCAAATATAATCGGGATTCGCTTTTTGAATTCATCTAAAAGAGGTCTGGCAATTTCTCGCATCTGGGGGTGCGCGTCATTTGAAGTTCTAAGTTTGAAAAAATGCCGCCATTTCCTGAGGTTCATAGTGATTACTATTTCTGTCTTTAACGAATTGGGCAAAACACATCTTGCCTCCTGGGGTGTTGCGCCAATTTTTATTAGCCTTAGATAAGCCTTCTCAGCCTCCTCTATCGCCTTTGTCCACACTTCCCTCTTTTCTTTATCTTCAATACTTCCACTTTTCCAAAAGCAAGGTGCAATTACAGATATTTCATTACCAAACTTATCTTTTGAGTAATTGCAGTATCTTGTGCTTTCCTGGCTGTAACTTGCAATCCTGTGACGAACAATTTCATGAGAAAGCCTTTTACTAATTTACCTGATGAAATCCGCACGATATACCTGTAGCCCTGGTCACTTTAAATTCTCTATCCATCACTGTGAATTTATGATTCCCAGCACAGGATCCAACACTTTCGGATTGAAGGATAGTTTCTTGATCTGCTAAAACGAAATCCAGGAACTCGGCTTCTTTAGCAGATTGTTCAACCGGAATAATAGCTTTTGAATAATAGTTGCTATTATAACAGTAACCGGAAACATTGGTACACACAATTTGAGATTGCTGAAAGTTATTTTTAAAAAATTCCAAAAGTTTTTTACTGGGATGATCTTTGCTGCCAGGTGGACAGCTTATTGATGCTACAAAAGTTGTATCTTTATCAACCATATTTAACAAACATGATATGGCTATATTTTTTTCAGCAACTCCAGTTCCTCATCATCAAGCTCAGCTGGTTGAGATAGTCTAAAAGAAAGTTTTTTCTGACCCGCTCTTTCTATTAGACGCATTTGGGGCTGCACTTCAAATCCGATATGGCGTATATATCGCTTAATAATATAATCATTTCCATCAATAGAAACAGAAATAGTTGCGTATGCAGGCTCCCCGGAACCATTATTCTCAATATCAACAACTACCCCAGGGAAACTATACAATAGTTGTTCATATTTATCTGATATAGAAGAAAGCCTCTCTGCAATCGAATCTTCAATGGATATAACATCATCACTCGAACCTGAGTATTTGGGTTTTAAAGTCTTTTCATAATTATCTGTAACCAAGCCTGAAGATGGTTTTAATAATAATGTTTCAGTTAAAGGGCGTTTTGGTAAAAAAAGCTTACGCAGAGCACTATGCTCTTTTTTTACTTGCTCCCCTGTTTCTGTAGAGGAACCACCCAAAAAAGCTAATAATCCATCTGTCGATTGATCACATTCATCAACCATTATGTTGTTTGCTTGTTGATAAAGAATTTTTTCCATTCCCTGCTTTAACTCCTATCTGAAAATTTTAAAAATTCAGAATCTCTTGTTAGTTCTTCTACACCAGTGGCTAAAGAATTAATCATGCTTTTGGGTCCGCCATATTCAGCAACAGATTTCGGTTTTTCCGGAATATACTGAAAATCAAAGCTGGCGCCGGCAATTATTGCCTCTGGATTTTTATGATCATCCGGTTTTGTCAGATTAAAAACAAAACATCTTTCATCAACCTTTTCTGTTTTGGGGAAATAATACCGGTTGATTGATTTTTTTTCTGTATTTGTACTTCCTTTTATATGGGCCTGTTTTTTAAAACTTTCAAGGATATTCCAGGTTACAGCATTAAGAGGGACCGCATAATATTCTACAATACCAATAAATCGCAAATTAGGCAACCCCTGCGCTATTTTGTCTAACAACTTAACCATTTCCACGCACTCTGATAGGAAGTTGCGACGGAATTTATTAGAATCTTCTTTATGAAAACTAAGAGTTTGATGCTCTAAAAATTTTTGGCCGTAAATGGAAGTGGGAAGATAAAAATATTGTCCGCTTCTATCCTCTTTTTCCGAGAGATGCTTTTTGAGCTGCTCATCAACAACGATTGGACTATTTATAATTAAAGCCTGGGTGCTCAAAGCAACTTTAATCTTTCCAACTTTAAATATAATTTCATCTTTGCGTACAGACTGAGCCTCAAAATTGTCTAAATCACTTACCGCATCCAGAATTTCATTAAAGAAATTTGCCAGGGAAAACCGTGGTTTGCGGTAATGAAGCCCTACAAGGATAGCAGTACGGCAATTATCAGTTGTAAGTAAGGACATGAAATAAAATTCCTAAAAAATAATAAAACTTTTTATCGGTTTTGGAAAAGACGTGAAGCTATATTATTTTAAAATAGCTTTCAAGAAACTGCACTCAATAGGACTGAAATTTAACATTCACCTTGGTTTTTGTCAAGGAAATGGGAAATTCTCATAAACTCTTTTAATATGTTGTAATATTGCTGCCCTCTCGTTAATAAGTAAAGCAATTATCTTTTTTCCACTTCAAATGCTTCCTGCAAAACTGCCTGCATGAGCATTTCGCTCTCTTTTTTGGATTGTTTGAGTTGATCTTCCAACTCATCGCCCAATTTCATCAATTGATCGACTTTCACAACAATACGCTTTTGTTCTGGAAAAGGGGGGAAGTACCAGACTTTCTTTTTAGTACTGCTTTTGACAATGATAATACTCCCAGATAATATTATAAATAAAAAAAGACTGCTGTTTTGGTCAAGTTGATTTTTTTGTTATATTTTTTTTATTGTGCCTATCGCTTTATTCTCTATATTCTCTAAAACCCGCAATTAAATCTTTGAAACTTCCAGGTTGATATTTTTTGAAATTTTCTTCGTCAACAAAAATAAAGTCGTATCTGATATCGGTTTGAGCCTTGTTAATATCCCCGCACCACTGTTTTAGTCTTTGCATTTTAAGAGGAACATCCAGGTCTTCCAGCCCTTTGGTCTCAATTATATAAACTTCTTTTTCACATTTTTTAACAATAAAATCCGGGTAATAGTTTGATATTTCACCATTCGCGTTGATGTAATCAATTTTAAAATGCACAGCAAAGTAATTTTTAACGTAAGAAACTATATCCTTGCAATCTTCAAGAAAACTGGCAAATGAAAGTTCCAGGTTATTGTCACCGATTATTTTGTTAAACACGCTCTTTTTCGGGATAAGATATCCCTGTTCTTTGGCAACGAATGGCCTTGTTTTTCTTAATTTGATGGTGTCTCTTATCTCCGCGTCCCCTTTATCCTTAACTGTTAAGGCGTTAATTTCCTTTTTAAATGTCTCCACCAATGTTTTGCTTGCCTCAAGCTCGGACAAGTTGTGCAGTGTATTGAGATCTTCCAGATCAACCTTTTGATTAAAAAGGTATTCCTTAATAAAGGTTTTAACTTTTCCATACAGGACATCATACCCACTCACAAGGCGTAAATCTTTCATGATCTCTTGAGTAAAATAGCCTATCACGCTACTGTAATCCGCTATACAACCACTTTCCAAAACAGTTGAATGGTTGATTTCTCCCGTGGTAATGTCTCTAAAAATAATTTCACGCTTCTCTTGCTCGCTGAACTCCCGAAGCGCTACTGCCTTATGCTCGAACGCGGCGACATCAAGGGCTGATAGATTTTTATACTCACGAAAAATCCTGGGGGATAATACCGGTATTTCAATATCCAAAGCATCCAGGTCCTTGTTTGTATTCTCATTGTCTATTTCTACAATTATCGGCGTCTTCGGTTTTGTACCTTCTCCCATTGCCTTGTGTTCAAGCTCTACACCCTCGCTTTGAATGGACTCAACAAAATCCATAAAAGCGTCAGTACCGACTACGCTTACATATTCTTCCACCTCATGGCCGGGATACATTTTACGCAAGCCCCGTCCCAATGTCTGTTCCGGGAGTATATTGCTTTTCGCGGAATAGGCCATTAACCCCACGATGGTTGTAACGTTTCTAACGTCCCAGCCCTCTTTAAGCATCAATACGGAAACAATAACTTTATAGGGACTATCCCAGCTATCTATCTGGTTCGATTGTTTCCTTAAAACCTCCAGTTCTTCTCTTTTTTTGCCGGTCACGGATTCTGAAATCTCGCCATTGTTTTTAGTATGAATGGTAAGCACTGCGTCTTTAAATTCAGGGTAGGTTGATTCCAGGTATTCCGCTACATCATCACAGTTCCTTGTATCATCCGTCATGACAAACAAAATGGTTTTGTTATTCAGCTTTTGATGTTCTCCATAGGCTTTTCTCCACTCTTCCACGCCAAGGTAGATATAATCAGCATATTTCTCCGTATATATTGAACTTTGACGTTCCACAAGTTTCGCGCGGCTGGCGGAATCGGGCAGTACGGGGTGTTTTACCACATTCTGGGAAATGGCCTCCACCACCGGGTAATCTGAAATGGTTTGAACAAAAATAGCGCCGTTGTTATGCTTTGGAGTGGCTGTCACATCTATTTGCAGAGAGAGAAAAGAATCCTTATGTTGCAGTCGGTTATGAATGTCTTCAATCGATTTGAACCAGGCGAGCTGACTGTCGTGTATATGGTGCGCCTCATCATTCAGCACCACCAATTCGTTTATATCACGCACAATGTCGCCAAGGTCAACCTTTGAATCGGTAGTCGAACCTGTCGGCTTTTTGCCAAGAAAATAATCCATCGTGTTTTCATCATCCTTGCTCGGTTCCGGTGTGTTGTCCGAATAAACACGGTGGATATTGGTAAGAAAAATATTACCTATCGAACGGCTTACATTGACATTATCCTGAATATGAAGGGTAAGCTGAAAATCATCCCGCCAGTTATGCCCTTTATATCCATTCACAGGTAGAAGCGGATCTCTGTAGAAAATCCTCAAACCGTCAAAATC